>MNYD01000016.1 GCA_001872925.1 Dehalococcoidia bacterium CG2_30_46_19
TCTTTGTTCTTTTGCATCTCCTACTCCTTTCTCCCCTTTTTGTCCCGTCCTCGCGGAGCGATTCGGGCTTATATACTTCATATAGCCCACGCAACTGTTCGGGCTCTTGGAGAACTGGGGCAGGACGACCACGCTTGATGACGGTCTTTTTAGACCCAGGGAGATTCGGTCTGTCCCGTCCTTCTTGAGTGTTAGGATAACATATTGTTAAGATACGAGGGAGAGGGGATTTCTGCTGAGATTGCCACGCCTTCGGCTCGCAATGACAGAGGAGGTCGCTCACAATGACGTGTGGTGTGGGAGGGCTTGCACAGACCAAAGCCAAAAATGGATACCGCAAAAACCAAACCCCTTGTGGCTTTTATTCACCTGCGGAAGTAGTGTAATATTGACATTGAGAAATTAGGAGGTGAAGAAATGGCAAAATCAAGGGAAATAGCAAGAGAGCATGGTTCTTTCACAGGTTGCGAAAATGCCAGCCTTTATTACCAATATTGGAAAGTGGAAAAACCCAAAGCAATTCTGATAATAGTACACGGATTTGGTGAGCATACGGATAGATACGATCACGTTGCTAGGCATTTCTGCCAGCGTGACATAAGTTGTTATGCCATCGAGCATAGGGGGCACGGGAGGTCAACAGGACCAAGATGGAACGTAGAGGATTTCGATTACTTCATTGCGGATTTACATAAATTTGTTGGCATAGTTAAAGGAAAGGAAGGGAGAAACAAATATTTCATGCAAGGGCACAGCTTAGGTGGCGAAATAGCCCTGAAATATGCTCTTGTCCATCCAGAAGATATAGAGGCACTCTTCGTTTCTGGCCCTGCTCTAGGTCAAAGAGAGATGCCGCTCGCCTTGATGAGGGACGTAATTCCCTCGATAGCTACATTGGCAAAGGAATCGCCCGACATGGCCACGCCCGGAGCAGAGCCAATAGATCCAAAGTATCTGAATCATGATGAAGAGAATACCAAAGCATACGCAGACGATCCTTTAGTTTGTCATGAATCCATGAAAGTAAGATTCGCATTTGAAGCCGGTAAGAATATAATCTGGTTGCAAGACCATGCTCATGAGTTGAAAGTCCCATGTTTGTTCCTACAGGGAAGCGAAGATACATTGGTAGAACCGAATGCTACCGTAGATTTCTATAATAAAGTTAAGGAAGAGGATAAAAAACTCATAATCTACGAAGGTTTCTATCATGAAATCTTTAATGAGCCAGAACGGTTTCACGGTGGAAAGGAGAGGTTTTTCAATGATGTCGACGGCTGGCTCCTTCCGAGGATTTAAGTTATCTCCCGCCCCACCTGGAATGGCGCATTAATAAGATGGATTTATGCGATTCTTTCTCCGGGTCGCGGTGGCGTAGAAGAATAAACCTCCTCAACGCTAATCCTTCCAATCTTAGCCGGCCCAGATCTCTTAAATCCCTCAAATATCCCCTTTACCTGATAAGATATTGCGTCCATTGTAAGAACAGAAGCTGCCACGTATTGTCCATCTTTGAGATAAAGTAAATTTGGTGAACTTCCACAACTGAAGATAAGTGTATTTGGGTCTACTGCCTTCATACAAAGGACAGGAATGACCTTTGGATATCCATCTTCCTTGGTGGCAATTACTTTAATAGCTTTTAATCTCTCAAATTTTTCCATAACATTTGGGGGCATTTTCCCCGCTGGCAATACTTTTTTTGATGAAATATGAGTGGCTGCTATACCAGAAATTAACCCCAGCATAGGTCTTTTCAGGGGAATACAAATATCCTCTACTTCAATTATCCCCACAGATCTCAACGCACCGTATGCAATATACCTGATTACAGGTATGTTCGAAACCTCTTCGAAATATTTCCCACTTCTCTCAAACCCTTTGAATTTACCTTTTACCTCATAAGACTTTAAGCTTGAAGTGACGACACATGCCGAAACTCTGTTATCATCTTCCAGGTTCTTAAGGCTTTTTCTCAGCATCATGTTTCCAAAAATTAGAGTCCTGTCATCATGGGCTTTCATAGTAGCGATAAACACGACATTTACCTTCTCGTTTTTGCTTTGCGTGGCGAGGAATTTACCCGCCATCAGTGTATTGAAATATTCCATAGCGTCAGGAGATAACATTCTTACTCACCTCCTATTCTCGTAGGGCCAGACCACCTTACATTACTAAGTCCGGTACCCTCAGCAATTTTCCTAAATTCTTCCATATCCCCTTTTTCAATTAGAGGTACATCTTTCAGTTCCCAATTCATACCCAATCGTTCATATTTTGACTTGCACATATTATTGAAAGAAAGTAGATCATATCTCTGTGCAGTGGGAAGATTTCTTACTACAAACTCTGAAATACTTCTAATATTTTCTTCGTCATCTGTATATCCCGGTATTATAGGCGTCCTTACCCACATTGGAATCTTACGAGAAGAAATCTGTCTCGCATTATCTGTTACTAAACCGATATTCCCCCCAGTATACTCCCTAAATTTTTGTTCATCTAAAAGTTTTAAGTCAAATAAAAATAAATCAACATAATCTATTATTCTCTCAAAATATTTCCAAGGCACAGCACCACAGGTATCTATGGCAACATGTATATTTGTCTCCTTGAGTTTGGGCAGGATATCTTCAAGAAAATCCACTTGTAACATTGGTTCACCACCACCAAAAGTTACACCCCCGTTTGACTTCTCGTAAAATACCCTGTCCCTTAAGACTTCATCCAAAAGTTCTTCCGTGTTATATCTTTTTCCGATAAGTTCCAGAGCACCTGCTGGACATGCCTTTACGCATTCGCCACACCTTGTGCATTTTTCTCGGTCTATGCTCATACCTTCTTCAGTCAACTTCAACGCCTCTTCCCGGCATACCTTTAGGCACTCAAGAGCAGCAACACACCTCGTTTGATACCATACGAGATCCGGCTCCTTGCTCAATCCTTCTGGATTCTGACACCATGAGCATCTCAATGGACATCCCTTCATGAAAACAGTCGTCCTAATTCCCGGACCATCTTCTGTGGAATATCTCTGGATATTAAAAATTATTCCGTCTACCTTTTTTGCTCCGCTTATGAAATCCCCGCTCCGCTCAAATTCTTTTTCACCCAAAGACGTTTTTAACATGAGCTCTACACCGCATGTGATTCCCTGGCAATTATCTCATCTTGAATCTCTTTTCCGAGAACAGTAAAATAGGCATTGTAGCCAGTTACCCGAACAAGAAGATTTTCATACTCTTCTGGCTTTTTTTGGGCATCTTTTAAGGTTCCCGGATCTATCATGTTGATCTGTAGAGCTGTGCCACCAACTTCTCCATACGCCCGAAGTAAAGAGGCAAACTTCTCCAAATGTTCTTCATCCTTCAAAGACGCCGAGCTAAATGCTATGACCTGGCTTGCCCCATTTGGAGCAGTCTCGAGCCCTAGTTTACCTGCAGAGCGTATAACTGCCGTGGGTCCTTTCTTATCCTTTCCCTGCACCGGTTGAATTCCATTGCTCAGGTAAGTCCCCCTCAATCTTCCATCTGGTGTAGCGGCAGTTAAGGGAGCAAAGTCTATAAAATAGTTCCAAGAGAGATAGCCCCCCCTAAATCTTCTCCCGGTGTAAGGAGAGGTACGAGTAAATACTTCTTCAGTCCAATGCCTCGATATATTCCTGGCGATACTATCGACATAATCGTCATCATTCCCATATTTCGGCGCTTTTGTGCTTAACATTCTCCTCAAATTCTCTTTCCCTTCAAAGTTATTCTTTATCGCCTCGATAAGTTCTTCCATCGAGATTTGTTTATCGTCATAGACAAACTTTTTCACAGCAGCCAATGAATCAGCGGCAGTTGCTATACCGACCCCTTCTACAGTGATGAAATTATATACTGGGCCTCCATTCCTTACATCCTTCCCTTTTTCGGCACATCCTTCAATCAGGGATGATAAGTATGGAGTTGGTTCGTACTTCGCTCTTATCTCATCAGCTTTACTGGCATTTTCCAAAGCTTTTTCTAGACATTGGTCAAGTTGCTCAAAATAAGCTTCTTCGAATTCTTCATATGATAAAAATTCCTCTGGCCTTCCTGTTTTAGAAGTAACAAGTTTCCCCGTAAGCATATCTCTTCCATTGTTTAAAACTAATTCAACAGGTTTGGCAAGATTTGGATTAACATCCACCGTTCCACTGCGATCCTTGCCCTGAGCAGTATTCTCCAGACATCCGACAACCCCATAATCTATAGCGTCTTCCTCACTGAGTCCTTCCCAGAGCAAACCCTTTATAGCATTTTCATCGAAGTTTAACAGAAAGGCAGAGCCTTGAGTTTTCCTTATTGACTCGCAAACTCTCATTAAAAACTTGTCCGACGTTTTCTTGCTTATCCTGATATTTCGTTTTGGTTCTAACATATTCATGTCATCGATAACATCGAGCAAAAGCCAGGTGAGCTCATTTACGGCGTCTTCCCCTCCTTTAGTAATTCCACCAAGAGTCATAAGTTGCCCAAAACCTGAAGTAATTCCTTGCTTCACTCCCACAAATCCCATAAAGTCATAAGCATAATTGTGTTTTATCCAAAAACACTCCAGAAGTTCTTTTGCAAATTCCTTTGTTAATCTTCCTTCGTCGATATCCTTTTTATAATAAGGATACATATATTGATCGAATCTTCCGTGAGATAAACCTGGTCCGGGATATGATTCAGCAGCCATATCCAGCATGTGAGTAAACCAAACAGATTGCAAGGCTTCATGAAAAGTTTCTGCTGGCTCCCAGGGTACCTTTTTACAAATTCTGGCTATTTCCAGAAGTTCTTTCTTCCTTTGTTCATTTTTCTCACCCTTGGCTATTTTCTCGGCTTCTTCGGCATATCTTTCTGCAAATCGCTTTGTACCCTCTATGGCTATTATCATAGATTTACAGTAATCCTTTTCCCCCTTTTCATCATGTCGTTCCATTTGTTGTTCTATTTCTTCTTTTATCCCTTTAAATCCCTTTTCAAGAACTTTTTTGTAATCCGGCACTATATGACCTGAAATCGCTCCACAATTCATTACTCCCACATCATGTAATCTCACCATTTCTTTAAGCCACTTCGATTCTTCTTTCCACCACGCTTTAGCTTCTTTTTTGGTAAAACATTTGGAAAGTGCGGTACTGAAGTGAGAGCCAACTATAAGTTCGCCATTCAATATTTTAACGGGCAAGTACTCCTCTATGACCTTCCTGAAAAACACGGCTCTTCTTGTGGCAGATGATTCAGCCCAGAAGTTTTCTGGTAAATCAACCTTTATCGCCATTGACCTTAAAGAGTCTCTGATGCCAGCAAAGTAGTTAAATAACTCTGGAACATCTCCCCAATCATGATACGAATAAAGTTCATCCCACTCAGTGCCGGTAGTAAAAGGTATAACCTCGTTCCTGAAATATCCTCTATCGTAGAACGAAAAATACTCCTCCCTGAGCTTTTTTATTCTATCGGGGAGTTCCTCTGAAGGTTCCCAAATTTTAACCATTTTCCTCCACCTCCAATTAATTCTATAATTACAATCCTATTAATGACTGTTTTCTGGATTTCATCTTGGGGCATTATAGTAGGTTTGGGTCAATTAGGTCAAAGATAGCTTATAATATTCTGCTCAAGTGGTATACAAGCCAAGTATAGTAACCATCGTAATGCAGATTAACGATGCATTTTACGACTCAATATGCAGCATGTTCGATAAATAAAGATATAATCTTGTGGTAATGAGCGAAAAGAAGTACGTAGTTACCATAGACCAGGGGACGACCGGCACAAGATGCATGATATTTAGTAAGGATGGAAAGGTTATTTCGTCTGCCTATGAAGAACATCAGCAGCTCTATCCAAAACCCGGGTGGGTTGAGCATGACCCATTGGAAATCTGGGAGAAAACGAAACGTGTGATAAAAAGTGCTTTGCTACCCAAAGAAATTAAACCCGGTGAAATAGCTGGCATAGGTATAACGAATCAGAGAGAGACTACAATAATTTGGGACCCTCATACCAGTAAACCTTTATATAATGCATTGGTGTGGCAGGATACCAGAACACGTGAGATATGCCAGGCGATGACAGATAAAGGACTTGAAAAAGTCGTGAGAGATAAAACCGGGCTTGTTATAAACACATATTTCTCTGGACCAAAAATAAAATGGTTATTGGAGAACGTACCGGGGGTAAAGGAAAAAGCCAAGGGTGGCGACGCCATATTTGGCAACATAGATACATGGATAATCTGGAACCTGACCGGTGGACCTGATGGCGGCGCCCATATTACGGATTACACCAATGCTTCAAGGACGATGCTAATGAATCTGAAAACTCTGGACTGGGATGATGAACTTTTGAATGAAATGAATATTCCCAGAGGGATGATACCCGATATCAGACCATCCAGTGACAAGAATATCTACGGTTATACCAAGAAAGAAGGGCCATTTGGCGCTGTAATCCCGGTATGTGGCGATCTTGGTGACCAGCAGGGGGCATTGTTTGGTCAAACGTGCTTTGAAATTGGTGAAACGAAAAATACCTATGGTACGGGTTGTTTTCTTGTGCAGAATACTGGAACGACGCCGGTGAAATCAAAGAGCGGCCTCCTCACTACGGTTGCTTACGGATTGGAAGAAGGTAAGGCAACCTATGCCCTGGAAGGTTCAATCGCCATAACCGGCGCAGCCATCCAGTGGTTGCGCGACAATTTAGGCTTGATCAAAAGCGCTTCAGAAACGGAGAAAATTGCACAGTCTGTCGAAGACGCCGGGGGGATATACTTTGTCCCTGCTTTTTCCGGGTTATTTGCACCTTATTGGGATATGTATGCCAGAGGCGTTATCGTTGGTCTGACCAGATTTATAACAAAAGAACACATCGTGAGAGCGACTTTGGAATCCATTTGTTATCAGACAAAAGACGTAGTAAATGCCCTGTATGCGGATTCTGGCATTAAGCTCACCGCCTTGAAGGTCGATGGCGGTGCTAGTAAGAACAACTTTTTGATGCAGTTACAATCCGACATACTTGGTGTTACCTGCATGAGACCTCCAGTCGAAGAGACTTCGGCACTCGGTTCCGCTTATTGTGCGGGGCTTGCTACCGGGTTATGGGATAACCTGGATGAACTCAAGAAGAACTGGAGAATAGACAAAAAATTCGAGCCAGAATGGGATGAACAGAAAAGAGAGCAAGGATACAAAGGATGGCGGAAAGCCGTTGAGCGTACCAGAGATTGGCTCGATAGGTAATAAGCATGCAGGCAGATGTTGTAGTAATTGGCGCTGGCATTACCGGCGCCGCCGTGGCACGGGAATTGTCGAGATATGCTCTGGATATAATCTTGGTTGACAAAGAGGCTGACTTCTGCTTTGGTGCAAGCAAAGCAAATACCGGGACTATACATGCAGGATACAACGATATACCGGGAACGTTGAAATCGAGACTTTGTGTAACAGGTAATGCCTGGTATGAAAGACTCTCCAATGAGTTAGGGGTCGAATTTGAACGCAATGGCTCCTTAGTCGTTGCATTAGATAATGGAGAT
>MNYD01000020.1 GCA_001872925.1 Dehalococcoidia bacterium CG2_30_46_19
CGTTTCCTGTAAGATAAGATTAAAGGAGGTGTTAGAAATGTCAAAAGGCGGATATGCCGGTAAGATTCTAGAGGTAAATTTAACTTCGGGGAAGATTTCGAAAACGAGCGTGGATGATGAAACCTTGCGGAAGTTCATTGGCGGCAGTGGGTTAGCAGCTAAGCTCTTTCTTGACAGAGTTTCCCCTCAAGTTGCCCCACTGTCTCCCCAGAACACTTTGTTTATTATGACTGGTCCTTTGCAGGGCACCAATCTTCCTGGTGCTGGTCGGTTCAATGTAAGTGCTAAGTCGCCGTTAACCAATATCTGGGGGGAGGGGAACTGTGGTGGCACATTTGGTCCCGAGCTAAAGTTTGCTGGGTGGGATGGCATCATTATTGAAGGTGCTTCCGATAAACCGGTCTACCTTTTCATCGATGACGATAAAGTGGAGATTCGCGATGCCGCAGACCTGTGGGGTAAAGATTCCTATGAAACAATTGATATGGTGACGGATAAAATTGGTGGAGGAAGGAAAGTGAAGGTGTTGGCTATTGGTCAGGCCGGGGAAAATCTGGTCAAGTATGCTGCCATAATTCATGATAAAGCTGATGCGATTGGAAGGTGTGGATTGGGCGCTGTTATGGGTTCCAAGAAGCTAAAGGCTATTGTGGTGAGGGGCATGGGCAAGGCTAGTATAGCCATGCCCGAAGATTACAATAAAGCCCGCCGTGCAGCACTGGATGTAATAAAAGATAGCGCTGTGGCTCAGTCTATGCACTCTATGGGCACCGATGCTGCGTTGTCGTTGGGGATGATGACCGGGGATGTGCCCAGCAAGAACTGGTCATTAGGTGAGAATCTCGAGGGCAGTGAGGCTTTGGGCGGTCCAACATATAGCGAGAAATATTTGACCATGACTCACGCCTGTTATGCCTGTCCCATTGCCTGTAAGCGGGTGGGCCAGGTTAAGGAAGGACCTTACAAAGGGGAGGAACAAGCTGGACCGGAATATGAAACTTGCTGTACCTTCGGGACATTGATTATGAATAACGACTTGGCAGCAGTTATCAAGATAAACGAAATGTGCAATAGATATGGTCTCGATACCATATCCTGCGGTTCTACCATTGCTTTTGCCATTGATTGTTTTGAGCATGGATTGATAACTGAGAATGATACTGAAGGGGTCAAGCTTACCTGGGGAAATATGGAGAGCGTCTTTAAAATGGTGGATAAGATTGCCCGGAGAGAGGGCTTTGGGGATGTTTTGGCAGAAGGGAGCCGGGCAGCGGCAAAGAAGATTGGGAGAAATGCCGCGGATTTTGCTGTTGAGGTGAAGGGGCTGGAGGCATCAATGCATGACCCTCGAGGCTACCACGGCATGGGACTAGCCTATGCAATGTCGAATAGAGGTGCCTGCCATATGCAGCACATGGCCTACTTTGTTGAGCAGGGGCAGGTTGTTTACCCCGAAATTGGGCTAAAGGAAGATTACGAAGGGCAAACCGGCGAGGGTAAGGCCGAGATGACTATGATTTCTGAGAATCTGGGCATGGTTTGTTCCTCAGCGGTGTTGTGTAATTTTGTCATGGCTTGTCTTAAGGTGAATGACCTTGTCGAATTTTTGAGAACTACCACTGGTTTTGATTACACCCTGGATGAACTTATGGAGTGTGGGGAAAGGGTCTGGCTTCTAAAACGAGGATTGAACAACTTGATGGGCATTACTGCTGCTGATGACCGACTGCCCAAAAAGATTTTGACTCCTGTTAACGAAGGTGCTGCTGCCGGCTCCGTGCCGGATATCGAATCGATGCGCAAGGAGTATTATGGATTGCGGAAGCTTAATGCCAATGGCTATCCTTCCCGGGAGAAGCTGGAGGGTATCGGGCTTGCGGATTTAGCGAGGAAAATATATACTTCGGGCAAATAATAAATTAAAGAGGAGGTGACATCATGCCAGTTAAGTATGGAACGAAGGAATGGGAGGAAGAATACCAAAAGGTGGTCAGGGAAAGGCGTAAATCCCACCCCAAGCCCACAGTGCCAACTCCAGAGTGGGGGCAGGTATTTGGGGAGATTGTTGACGGCGATGCCGAGTATAGGGCGGCAGCCAAGACCTGGGAAGGTGCCGTTACCCTGGTGCTCCAGGCAAAGCCCGAGTTAGGGCTAGACGAAGATGTTTCTGTGGTGCTAGACCTGTGGCATGGTGATTGCAGGTCAGTGAAAATCCTTCCCAAAGAGGAGGCTGCGAAGGCGCCGTATGTTATGACCGGTAGCATCGATACTTGGAAAGCTGTGGCTAAAGGTAAGACAGATGCTATTAAGGCTACCATGCTGGGTAAAATAAAGCTGAAGGGAAATATGGCTAACGTAGTCAAGCATGTAAAGGCGTCTAAGAGGTTGGCGGACTGTACCGGGCTGTTTGAATCTGTGTGGCCTGACGAACTCAGCAAGGACGAAATCAAGAAGTTTAGAGCTGATCTTAAACAGTTCAGGGAACAGTTTGGAGTTTAGCAACCGCTTAAGAATAACATAGCGCGAAATTTTGAAAAGGGGGTGTGGAACATGGCTTACACTCGTGAGCTTTCTTTTATTTATCGTGACCCCACCAAGATTATCTTTGGGGAAAATGCTGTGGATAATGTTGGAGCGGAGGTGGATGAGCTTGGGGGAACGAAGGCATTGATTGTAACCGACGAAGGAATTGTGAAAACAGGGTTGGTGGAAAGGCTGGAGAAGGCTCTGGGCGATAGGTGCGCCGGCATTTTTGACCAATGCACACAGGATTCCGGAGTACATATCGTGGAGAAGGGCTATGAATTTGCCAAAGGGAAAGGCGTTGATATCCTGGTGAGCATAGGTGGCGGGAGTGTTATCGATACCGCTAAGGGGATGGCTATTCTCCTCAAAGAAGGCGGAAAGTTGAGTGATTACAGCGGTTTCCAGCTGCTCGAGCGTCCCATTACCCCGCACATCGTGATTCCGACCACTACGGGAACGGGGAGTGAAGTGACCTATGCTGCAGTGATTAAGGACCATACTGCAAAAACAAAACTGTTATTCTGTGACACTTACCTTATCCCAAACGTAGCTATTCTTGACCCTACCGTTGTGGCCGGGCTGCCTCCAAAATTAACGGCATCCACAGGAATGGATGCCTTGTGTCATGCTATAGAGGCAATTCATTCCTTGCAGAGAGAGCCAATCGCTGATGCGCTAGCCTTGCATGCCATCAGGCTGATAATGACCAACTTACCCCGCTGTGTGGAAAAAGGCGATGATTTAGTTGCTCGAGGGCAGATGCAAATTGCTGCTACCTTAGCCGGTATCGCTTTCAGTAATGCTCAGGTAGGAATGGTCCATGCACTAGCTCACACAGTTGGCGGCAAGTATGGCGTCCCCCATGGCATTGCTAATGCTATCTTGCTTCCTCATTGCATAATGTATAACCTCGGTGAATGCCCTGACCGGTATGCTATGGTAGCTGAGGCTATGGGAGCTAGAAAAGCCGGGATGAGCGATATGGAGGCAGGAGAAGCTGCAGCTAATGCCATTTGGAAACTGACTAAGAAAATGGGGCTTCCTCAAAGGCTTCGTGATGTTGGTGTCCCTGAAGACGGGCTGGAGGAATGTGCCGAAGCCGCTCTCTACGATGGCTCGATAGTGTATAACCCTAAAACAATCATCGACTCACAGGAGACCTTAGAAGTATATAAGAAGGCCTGGTAGGCTTAAATTTTGCGATTCCTGTTGATTGAGCATGGATGCCGATGTAATCATTATCGGTGGTGGTTTTGGTGCTTTATCCACTGCTGCCCTATTAGCCAATAAGGACATTAAAGTATTGCTTCTCGAAAGAGAGCAAGTTATGGGTGGCAGGGCTAAAAGCATTGAAAAAGAAGGCTTTGTTGTTGACAATGGCTTACACAGCAATCGTTTTGCCTCGGCAGGTCCCGCTGCTGCCGTTCTGAAAAATGTAGGTCAAAACCTGGAGTTCGTAACGGAAGAGGACTCCATTTCATATATTTATCACAAGGGGAAGCTGATAAAACGTCCCTCCTCGGCCCAGGAATTCATGACCACAGAGCTTCTCTCACAACAGGGCAGGGAAGAGATGCTCAAGGTCCTGGTGCAACTGTTGCAGGAAAATCCCGATGAATGGTATTCCAGAACGCTTCTAGACTTCATCAGCAAGTTTACTGATAATGGGGAAGCCAGGGAATTCTTTCGCCTGATTGGCTTTTTCATCATTGCCCCACAGATTGAGGAAACTTCAGCGGGTGAGGTGATGTATTTTGTCCAGCAAGCTCAAAAGTCTCCCCGGGCTATTGCTATACCGGTGGGTGGTGCCCGGCAGATAATAGATAAACTGGCTGCTGTGATTGAAAGAAACGGCGAGATAAAGAAGGGTTGTCGGGTTGACCAGATTATGGTTAAGGATGGAAGAGCAGTGGGGGTCAGGGCTGGCAGGAAAATGTTTACCTCCAACGCTGTGGTCTATACTCCGCCAATCCAGCAGCTATTTAGCGTCATTGAGGAAAGGCACTTTCCTCCATCTTTTGTAGATTATGCTCGGAATCTGATACCCACTTCGGGAGTAAGCATAGATTTTGGCTTGCGCCAGTCGGTGAGTGACCTTACCGGCAGCATCACCTCTGTTGACCTGATGGCGATGGGAAGCTTTCCTTCCAATTCCGACCCTTCTCTGGCGCCAAAAGGTAAACAGCTTTCTACCTGGTTTATGATTCTCCCCTATCAAAAACTCAGGGAAAAGGGGGCAGCCAGGGATGCCTTCTCACAGTTGCGCCAATTAATAGCTGAGGCATACCCTGAGTTCTTCGATTATGTGGAATGGGAGAGGCCACAGGTCTTCCCCATTCTGGACGGCGTGCTATTGAGGGTAGGTCAAGCTTACCCTGATCGGCATGAACTTCGTTCCCCATATGTAAAGAATCTCTTCTTCGCTGGGGACACTGCCCGGGCACGGGGATGTAGCGGAGATATCGCCTTCAACACGGCATTGGAGGCAAGCAGCTTAATCCTTTCTTCTTCCGAAGATTGAATATCCTATTCGAAGACCAGTATATAGCCATAGCGGGTAAGCGGCGAATAGGGTACCGAAAAGGACATGGCTCCCCACAGTAAGGTTTCTCCAATCGAAGTTAAATATGCCCGAATTTATCATCCAGTCCCTTCCCGACTCAGCGCCCGTCATCTGCCACATCCAGGCAGCCGCTGACCATTCGCAATACATCCCGACGCTGGAGAACCAGAAAAGCGCCAGGATTACCCCCGAAAGTATCTCCACCAGATGCCTGCCGGGAAAGGCAGCGTTGAGCCAGGCAACCACAAAACCTAATCCTATCAGCCAGAAGACATCAATCAAGAAGCTATCAAACGGTATCATCGTTCATTATCACCTCCTTTGTTACATTTGTTGTTGCTCAGAACTCCATCAATATAGGCTGCAGTTCTGGTGGCAATTGCCATGATGGTCATTTGGGGGTTCACCCCTAGCGAGGTCGGGAAAACGCTGGCATCACAGATGAACAGTTTTTTCACATCCCAGGTCTCACAATTAACATTGACCACGGATTTTGTTGGGTCACTTCCCATCCTGCAAGTTCCCATAGGATGATACGCGGTGACGATAAAATCGTTCCCCTTTAGTTTGAGCCGTTTAAGCTCCTCGACCTGCTTGGGGGATGTTAATTCTGGTATCCTGGCAAGCATGGGGTAGACCCTCTTAGCGCCAGCGGTGAACCAGATTTCAGCCAGATGCACCACAGATAGCTGTAGCCTGCGGATATCATCCTTGTTGAGGTCATACAGCATAGTTGGTTTGTGGTAGAAGGGTAATGCCCTTACTGAGCCTTCAGTAGTGTCAGAGACCATAGAGCCGAATAAGGCGATTTTGGAAAATTGGCTCATCAACCTGGCATGTTCGTTCCCCGCATAAGGCAAGGCATTCGATTGGACATCGGGCGGAGTTACCGCTCCCTCAAGCATGATGCCTTCTTCCTCGAAGAATTCATCGACATACACGCTCTGGGGAATGCCATCCCAGCACCGGATATCCTGGTCAAATAAGGCACCTGTGCCCACACAGGGGTGAATGCGAAGATGCTTTCCTACCTGACCGCTGGAGTTGGCTAATTTGTTCTTAAGAAGGAAATAAGGGGAATAAATGGCGCCCGCAGCTAAGATTACCACCTTTGTCCCCACCTGGATGCTCTTCGTCTTTCGTCCCGAATCAGGGTCAACAAAGTGTCCCAGAATCCCTGTGGCTCTTCCGTTTTCCACCGCAATTTTCTCAGCAAGACAATTAGCGTATATGGTTGCCCCTAAAATCGATGCTTCGGGGATATAGGATACATTCATTGATTGTTTGGCATCTATGGGACAGCCGAAGGCGCATAGTCCTGACCCTTCACACTCCTTAGCATTGCGTCGTAGGAAGCCCGCCGAATATCCCAGTTTATCTGCTCCCTCCTTAAACTTCAGGTTATTTGTGCCTACTACCTCGGGGTCTGCTGGCTGCACATACAAGAATTTTTCAATTCGTTCATAAAATAACCCCAGTTCCTCTTCACCAAGCTCTTTAAGTCCATAGTTTTCCTGCCAGTCCTTGAGCACCTTTGGGGGAATGCGGAGACAAGTGCCCGAATTGATGGTTGTCGTCCCTCCCACAGTCTTGCCTAATGGGAGGATGCAGATAGGTCTGCCCAGGGTGAAAGTTTGTCCCCTATCCCGATACATCAAGAGCATTGACTCCACTGGTCGGCACCTGAAATCCTTTCTGGTAAAGTATCCACCTTCCTCCACGACCACTACCGAATGTCCCATTTCTGCCAGTTCTTTGGCAATCACGGCACCACCTGCCCCGGACCCGATGACTGCCACATCGCAGTCAACTTTTACATCGGAATGGATGTCCTGGTAACTGAAAATCATCTCTAATCCCTGATCACCTGTCTCTTTGAAGCCTCTGCTAACTTTGCCTCGGCATCGTATCCAATCGTCTTGGACACTTCATCTTGTCCATAATAGCCAAAACAGATAACTAACCTGAAAAGGGTAAAGCTATTGCGAAGCAGGTAGAGCTTGCTTTCAGACCATTTCTGGAACAGATGTTGCTTTTCTTCGGATGAAAGCGAGAGGAAGATTTTATATTCGCTTCCAAAAAAGAAGGGAAAGAAAAATTGTAGTGCCAGAATCAAAAAGCGGTATAGAGTCCGGAACTCGAAACTGGATTTAGCCAGATATTGAGTATCAATCCATCGGACAATTCCATCTGCATCTACAGGTGGCAGCCCTTCATCCTTCCCCAGCACATCGGGGATAGCTGCTTTTAAAATCTCTGCCTCATACCTTGTGAACACTTTATATCTTTCCGGGCACTTCACCACCCATGTTTTAGTGTTGTTCTTTTCTATAATACCATATCGTAGGCTAGGGGAAAGATTGAGCTTTTAGATTTCTTTTTTTATGTCATTGCGAGGAGTGGTAATGCCGAAACAATCTAGAACGGGATTGATTACTATATTGATGTCAATGCCTTGCCATGGCAAAATGGCGGTTCACCTCCCAATCAGGGTCATAAGGTATACCATTCTT
>MNYD01000023.1 GCA_001872925.1 Dehalococcoidia bacterium CG2_30_46_19
TGGGAGAGCGCTGCGTTCGCATCGCAGAGGTTGGGGGTTCGAATCCCCCTATCTCCACTTCAAATAGGTCTAAGGCTATTATCTTTTCCAGTTCATATGCCAGAGACATATTCTTCATTCAGTAACTTTAGAGCCACCTCTTCCTCCTGAAATATACTACCAGAGAGGTACCTATCACTGCCATTACAATCAAAATACTGAAGTACCCATACCGCCACTGTAGCTCTGGCATATTGGCGAAGTTCATGCCGTAGATGCCGACAATGAAGGTCAGCGGAATGAAGATAGTGGCTATAAGCGTCAGCATCTTCATCACCTCGTTCATGCGGTTGGATACTGAAGAAAGATAAGTGCTCAGTATACTCTCAGCCATATCTCTGAGACCCAGAGAGAGCATCTCAATACGCACCAAATGGTCATAAATGTTGCGGTAATATATTTGAGCCCGCTCGCTTATCAGGGCATATTCGCCCCGGCTGAGCCCGTTCATTATTTCACGCTGAGGCAATATGACCCGCGTCAACGCCAGTATGCTTCGTTTCAGTTGCATAATGGAAGTCAATGTCTCCCTCTTAGGTTCATGAAGTGCCTCAGCCTCGATAGTGGCACTCTTATCATCCATCTCCTCGATAGTGGGCATGATATTGTCCACCAGAGTATCGATAAGGTCGTGAGCCAAGAAATCAACTTCCCTTCGCATAGGGCGTCCGTCTTTTCGAACGCGATCCAACACAGCTGCAATTGCTCTCAAGGGCACATCGTGGCTGGTGACGAGGTAATTTTTTCCCAGAAAGAGGGCGAGTTCTGTGGTCTCTTCCACATTGGACTCGATGTGATAATTGATGCCATGAACGATGATAAACAAGTAGTCTTCAAAATCATCTATCTTGGGTGGATGTATATTCTTGCTAATGCAGTCTTCCACTGCAAGCGAATGGAAACGGAATACATTCGTTAGTAACTCGACATCCTCGTTCGTCACGTCCTCTATATCAACCCAGAGCAGCCCCTCTCCAGTTGCCAGAAAGTTCCTAATTTGTTCTATGCCTAGCTAGTCCAAGAGTTTCCCATCCGGTGTCAGGTAGAAAGCACACTTTATCATCATCACCTCCTTAAACTTCGCAAAAGTCGTTCAATATTAAATACTATCAGGAAGAAATTTTGGGGAGTTCGGCCATTGCCTCCTCAACCTTCTCTTCCGAATAGGCGAAGTCTTTCAACTTTCCTGCTAGAAAGGCATCGTAGGTAGAAAGGTCAAAATAGCCGTGGGCATTAAGGGCTAAGCTATGCCCCAGGGTATGCATTTTAAGCAGAGGGGTAACCCCTTCCCTATTGGCTTAGTCATAGGCATAGCTGGCTGTGATCTCCTTTTCAGTCAACATTAGTTTGCCATCCATTTCAGCCTCCTTGAAATCGCTGAAAGGGATAGAACTCAATCGAAGGGCAGACATAACTGTAACCGGTGCCGTCCCATCGGACAGAGCCCTCTTTACGATTTTTCCACAGGACGGCCTTTGCCTCATTTCTAATTCTTGCATATTTATCTTCCGTTTTTTTGAAATCAACTTTTCACTTGATGGTTTTTGGGCATTCCTCTTTCATGGGACAAACCAGGCATTTTTTCTTGCGGCAGTAATTCTTGCCCAGCCTCACCAGAGCAGCTTCCAAATCCGAGAACCTCAGTCCACCTTGCTCGGTTGTCTCCCACATTGCTTTTAGCTCCTTCAAAGCCACTGCCGCATCAGTTGCTTGGGTTAACTTCAGGTTCCCTGCTGCCAAAAGGGCAGGCTCCGAGAGTAGTGGCTCTGCTTTCTCCCAAATGTCTCTCAATTCCCTCAAAAATATGTTCACTGTAACTGGACCGATTCCTTTTCCTAAGCTCTGAAGTTTCTTTTCCAGGTCTCTTCCGCCTTTGGCAAAGAAATGCAGCCGATTTAGGTCTCCCTCGTATTTTTCCTTGAGAGTTCGTGTTACCTCTGACAGTTTTGTGGCAGTCTTGAAGTCATACCTCACATATCCACCCTGGTCGAGAATGTCCACCAGTCCCTGCCACTCAGTTTCCAGGATGGCCTCGGCGGAGAGCACATTTGCCTTTTCAAACTCCTTGTAGGTATTCATGGCGATGCTCTCGCCAATTCTGGCACCGAACAACACCGAAGCCAGGAACCACTTAAAGACCTCCTCTGATTCCATACTGGCGAGGTTGATATCCAAAGCTGACGAGTACGTTCCCCCCAGTTCCTTCACTAGCTTCATGCGTAGACCTTGCTGTGCTATTTCGCTCGTACTCACCGTGCCCCCTGAAGTTTTGCAAGTCCTCATTTAAGTTCTCGATGTTGTTTCGTTCTGTTTTTTGTATTCATCATCTTAAGTCTTATTTTCTTCATCACCATGACGCGTACCACGTATATTGGCAGCCCAAGCGCTAATGCCTTTGGCATCCCTAGGTGGAGTAGCAGCCATATGGTCAGGAAGGCATAGCAAGCAAACACCGGCGGAAACAAAAGGGGACCTTTTATATATATAATCTGGCGGCTACCCCTCCGTCCCGCTACAGCAAAAGAACGTTTAGAAGAAACAACACTAGCAGGCTGGCCAGAAAAGCTGCCAGGCTACTCTTGTAAACCACACTATGACCACCGTGCCACCGACTAAGAAACAGAGTAAATAGTTTGTTAAATCCTTCCTTGACTCATACTGCTCAGCTCTTTGGAGGGCGGAGGATATGCTTCACATCCCATGATAGCTTCCCCCGCCTTCCAAAGGTTCCTTTCCCCTTCTACTTAGGTTTTGGTTTGGGTTTGCTCTTTTGCATTTGTCCTGCCTCCTTTGCCAGGAATATCTGGCTTCCTTACTATATATCTTAAGCGGCCTGTGCTAAAATAACATTAGAAATTAATTGGAGTTTCATTAGAAAAACCTTAGATTTACCTTAGAATTTTCGGTTGTTGACACCGTGTCAAAAAAAGGTAAACACGCAAAATCGGGAGAGGCAATCAGCCTGGAGGAGGTTGAACCATCGGCTGCTCCCGCTGAGGAGGCAGATTTTCAGGCCAAACTGATGGCTATCCTCAGCAGCACAGTAGACATCTTAGGCGGTAATGCCGGAATAGTTGCTCTGTGGAATGAGAAGGAGAAGCGTTTCGCTGAAGGGGCAAGTTATGGTCTGAATTCTGGAGGGGTAGAACGGCTACGCCCCCTACTCAAGGAAGCTATTCCCAATCTTGCCACTGGCATTTGTGTTCCGGCAGCTACAACAGACCAGGTGCAGGATCCTATCATTGCCCTGCCACTTCAGGTCGCAGGAGAGATGATCGGGCTGATATATGTGGTGCGTCCCCATTTGGCAGGGTTCTTCAGCAGCAGTGACCAGCATATGCTGTCCGTTTTTGCCGACCAGGTAGCCATCTCACTGCAGAATGCTCGTATGGCATCCCAGCTTGCCAAAGAGCGCTACAAGATAGAGTCGATTCTGGAAAGCAGTGCCGATGGAATCATGGCCATTGATACTGAGCGACACATACTTTCCTTTAATGCTAGTATGGAAAAGCTTACCGGCTGGAAAAAGGAGGAGGCAATTGGAAGTTATTGCTTCAAAGTCTTAAAGCTAAGGGATAACGAGGGAGCAAAGCTTTGCCAAATCAAGTGTCCCATCACCAGAGGTGCTGAAGGCTTCTTTAATCTCGACGGCAGCATTGTCGCCAAAGACGGTCAAAAGGTTGATGTGAGCATGAATTACTCTATAGCGAGTTCGTCCAATGGGGCTCTATTGCCCACAGTGGTAAATGTTCGGGATATCAGTCGCCTTCGCCAAACTGAGGGCAGGAGATTGGCATTGCTCGCCTCAGTTTCACATGAACTCCAGACTCCTATTTCCATTATCAAGGCCTATGCCAGCACTCTGGCTCGCACTGATGCCGAGTGGAGTCAGCAAACTATCAGGGATAAGCTACAGGCTATTGAGGAGGAAAGCGACCGCCTCAGCGAGCTAGTGACCAAAAACCTCTATAGTGCCCGGCTTGAGGCTGGGAGTTTGACTTTAAATAGACTTGCATTAGATCTACCCAAGGAAGCGCGTAAAGTGGCAAAGAGGCTCGGAGAACAAACAGAAATTCACAGAATTGAGGTCAATTTCCCGCCTGAATTCCCTTCTATTCTTGCTGACCCGGGGAAAATAGGGGAGGTGCTCACAAATCTTGGCGAAAATGCCGTGAAATTCTCGCCCCAAGGTGGAACAATTATCATCAAGGGCGAGACCTCAGGGAACGAGGTCTCGGTTACAGTTGCTGATGAAGGAATTGGCGTCCCACTGCAAGACCAAGAGCGGATATTTGAGCGCTTTTATAGAGTGGAGGCTAGTTTGACCAGACCAACTCAGGGCATAGGGCTCGGGCTTTACATTTGCAAGAGCCTTGTCGAGGCTCATGGCGGTCGAATCTGGGTAGAGAGTGAGCCGGGAAAAGGCTCTCGCTTCACCTTCACTCTGCCTGTAGGGGAACAAAGATAGAGGTCGAAGATGGCAAGGAATTGAGGCTACGTATGACGGAACCTGGAAGAGAACAAGACAAAACGATTCTGGTTGTGGACGATGAGCCACGCATCGTCGAGGCAGTGGGCATGAATTTAGAGTTAGAGGGCTATCAAGTCTCCAGCGCCTCTAATGGCTACGAAGCATTGCAAAAGCTAACCGAAGATTTGCCTGACCTGGTTATCCTTGATGTCATGATGCCGGAGATAGATGGTTTTGAGACCTTGAGGAAAATTCGCGAAGTTTCCACTGTGCCAGTGATTATGCTCACTGTAAGGGGCGAAGAAATCGACAAGGTAAAGGGGCTTGACTTGGGAGCCGATGATTATATTACCAAGCCTTTCAATCCCAAGGAGCTTGTTTTACGGATAAGAGCAGTGCTGCGCCGTGTTGAAATGCCTAGCCCAGTGCCGAAGACCGAAATACGGGTGGACGATAATCTCTCTATCGACTTCAGCCGGTGTAAGGTCATAATTAAGGGTAAAGAGGTCCACCTCAGGCCTACTGAATATCGACTTCTGTATCATCTGGTGAGCAATGCTGGCCATGTCCTTACCCATGAAACCTTATTAAGAAGAGTCTGGGGCTATGAATACCGAGATGAAGACCACTATCTGTGGCTTTACATTACCTATCTACGCAAGAAGATTGAGGATGACCCCAAGCACCCGAAATATATCTTGAGTGAACGGGGAATAGGCTACCGGTTCAAGGAATTTGGAAAATAGTAGTTCTTAAGAGATTTTTTCTTGCAATTGTTATTGAACAATCTGGACAATTGTGCAACGAGAACCGTCACCTCTAATGGCTCCCCGCATGGGGAAAATCCGAACTCCCGTAGATTTCACTCCGTCGTTTCGATCGCTTTTAGCATGGCTGCGGAGGTATCTCCGCAGGGCAGCTACCTTCTGTAACCTGGCGCTTTCACTATGGTTATCGGGATTCTTGTTGCTCGCCGTGCTACTTTGTCGGTAACACTACCAAAAGCCCACCCACTAGAGCCTGACAGACCGTGGGTTGATATAGCGATCAAATTCGCGTTGATTTCCTCAGCAGTCCTGACAATCTCCTCGGGTGGGAAACCAACTGCCACCTTGGCTGTAACCGCAGCACCTTTACTTCTTAGGGCTTCACCAACCTCATCAAGGTATTTTATAGCTTTCTCCCTGTGTTGTTTCATCTCTTCCGCAGTGTAGGGAACTTGAACAGCTGCCTCCCCAGCAGTAACAGCATGAGGTGATGCTGACAGTACCTGCAACAGAACAACTTCTACCTTTACCTCTGGTGATAGCTTGGACATGAGGTCCTCAACATATGGTAAGGCAGCCTCGCCTATTTTAGAACCGTCCAATGGAACAACTATTTTCTCGTCCACTTTGCCTCCTTTCTCAGTGTTCAATGTAAATTAAAAAAAGACAGTAGCCACCACCTTATCATTCAGCAGTTCCAGTGCTCCTTGCCAAACCTCACCATCTTCCCACCTCGCAATTTTATAATCTTGTTACGACCGTTTCAAATCAGGTAAGGGGTCTTATGAATGCTATCTTCGCATTTGTCAATACACAACATGGTTTTTCTTGTGTGTGCCAAGTTTAGTAGGTTACCAATTAGTAAATGTAACATTGCGTCATCCCTATGACGTGCCTCCAATCATTATACCACCATTCCTCAATCAATATCTTCGCTTCAATAGGCTAATGACCAGCAATATCTATTAGTTCAGGTAGATAGGTGACACATTAAAAGTTTATAACACTAAGAAATACCTCCTTGTCATTGAGAGCGAAGCGTGGCAATCCTTGTCCCGAGCGAAAGCGAGGAATCTCGCTTTGAGATTGCTTCGTCGTTAACACTCCTCGCAACGACAGAAAAGGGTACTCCTCGCAATGACAAGAGACGAGTCAGTGTCACTAATCATATGAACCAGTACAACTGTTTGGAGAACGTTTTTATTTGATGTTATAATATTAGGAAATATTAGGAGGAGGGTAATATATTATGAGTATGGAGAAAGCGAAATCTCGCACTGTTCTGGGGAGGTTTGATGGGAATCCTATCCTTGAGCCACGGCCCAAGCATTGGTGGGAGTCAAAAGCGGTTTTTAATCCCGGAGTCATCTATGAGGATGGAAAGGTCCATATTGTATATCGGGCAGTTGGAGACTCGGATGTATCGGTTCTTGGGTATGCTTCGAGTGTTGACGGATTCCGTATAGACGAACGTCTGGATGAGCCAATATATGTCCCGAGAGAACCCTTTGAAGGTGCTGGCTTGGTTTATCCCACACCGAGTTATCATCAACGCACCTATGTGCCCATTGAGGATGAGGATTATGTGTCGGGGGGGAGCTGGGGTGGGTGTGAAGACCCGAGGCTGACAAGAATTGACAACAGGGTATTTATGACTTATGTTGCCTTTGACGGATATAGTCCTCCCCGCGTGGCACTGACTTCGATACATATTAGTGATTTCCTTGCCAAGAATTGGCAATGGAAGAAACCAGTACTTATCTCGCCCCCCGGGGTTGTAGATAAAAATGCCTGTATACTCCCGGGGAAAATAAACTCCAAATATGTTATATTCCATCGAATTTTCCCTGATATCCTGATTGACTTTGTTGATGACCTGGATTTTGATGGCACAACAAGGTGGTTGATAGGAGAGTTCAAGATACGACCGAGAAAGACTTACTGGGATAGTCGCAAGGTTGGTGCTGGACCACCTCCTATTAAGACAAAGGATGGCTGGCTACTCATTTACCATGCTGTTGGTGAGCGTGACCCCGGTCGCTAT
>MNYD01000063.1 GCA_001872925.1 Dehalococcoidia bacterium CG2_30_46_19
CGATTTGGTTCTCAGCTAATTCAGCCAGATGCTGAGGCAGGTCACGCCTCGCCAAAATTCCGCCGTGAACTGCAGGATGCAAAGTTTTCACCCTGCCATTGAGGATTTCAGGAAAACCAGTAAGCTCGGAAACACCGTGGACTTTTATTCCGGCAGCCTCCAGTGATTTCTTCGTCCCCCCTGTGCTGAATATCTCAATGCCCAGTTCTTGCAAGCCTCGGGTGAAGTCAACTATCCTTGTCTTATTTGAAACACTTAGTATAGCGCGCATAGACCCTCCTTCAATCTATCCTTATCGTTTCCTCGCCCACTGCGTTACCTATTTCACCAATGACTTTAGCCTGGGGCAAAGCTTCGATAATTTTCGGTGCGTCCTGGCTGGCACAGATAACTACCATACCTATCCCCATATTAAATACCCGATACATCTCCGCTTCGTCAATATTCCCTCGCTGTTGAATAAGTTTGAAAATAGCAGGTACATCCCAGGAACTTTTACGAATATGGGCAGCAAGCCCTTCAGGCAAGATGCGAGGTACATTCCCCTCAAATCCACCACCAGTAATATGAGCCAGCCCTTTAATCAGGGGCAGAGTTGACTTGAGTTCATGGTAGTAACAGCGATGCGGCACCAATAACTCCTCTCCTAGTGTTTTCCCTAACTGAGGATAAAATGTATGTAAACAGGATGAGTCATCATCTATTCCAAAGGCCCGCCGCACTAACGAATAGCCATTAGTATGTAATCCAGATGAAGGCAAGCCAAGCATTATGTCACCTGAAATTATAGAGCTGCCATCAATGATATTTCTCTTTTCCACCACTCCGATAATAAAGCCCACCAAATCATAGCTTCCCGGGGCATAAATACCCGGCATTTCAGCGGTTTCACCACCAACGAGAGAGCAGTTAACTTCCCTACAGGCGTGAACTATGCCGGTAACAACGCTTTTCACCTGTTCAGGCTTCAGCTTATCCATGGCGATATAATCCAGGAAGAAAAGTGGGGAAGCGCCACAACAAAGAATATCGTTAACACAATGATTGACGATATCAATGCCTACAGTGTCATTTTTAGCGAATAAGGAGGCGATTTTGAGTTTAGTGCCTACCCCATCAACACTGGAGACCAATATAGGCTCTTCATATCCTTTGAGCTGGAACATGCTACCGAAGGAGCCGAAATTCAACACCCCGCATTGGAAGGTAGCTCTAGCTTCTTGGGCAATGAATTTTTTTATCTTATTGGCTGCCCCGATGTCGACCCCAGCGAGAACATAGCTTTGTTTATTTCTGGCTTGCAATCATTTCCTCTTCGGGCTTCGCTTCTAAGGCAAGCTTATCCATGCCCATTTGCACCGGGACAGGATATTCACCGGTAAAGCAAGCAAGGCAGAAGATATCCCTGGGCAGGGCAACAGCTTTAATTAAGCCATCAAGGCTGAGATAGCCGAGAGAATCAGCACCAAGATAATCCCTGATCTCGGGAATACTCTTTTGAGCTGCGATAAGCTCCCACTCCCTGGCCATGTCCACCCCTAAAAAGCAAGGATGGCGGATAGGGGGAGCACAAATACGAAGGTGAATTTCCCTGGCACCCGCTTTTCTAAGCAAATTAACCACGTGTGGGGTGGTAGTGCCACGCACAATGCTATCATCAACAACAACCAGACGTTTCCCGCTAATAATCTCAGCAAGAGGATTGAATTTTAGCTGAACTCCGAGTTCCCGTAATCTTTGGTCAGGTTCAATGAAAGTACGCCCTACATAACGGTTTTTCATTACTCCTTCACAAAATGGGATACCTGAAGCATTAGCGTAGCCACTGCCAGCAGCGGTAGCAGAATCGGGCACACCCATGACAAGGTCAGCATCAACGGGATACTCCTGAGCTAGCATCTCGCCCATGGCTTGCCTTGCTTTGTAGAGCAACCTGCCTTCAATGATGCTGTCGGGACGAGCAAAATAAATATACTCGAAGATACATAGCGCCTTTTTGCTGCTTTCTTTCTTGAAGCTTTTCATCCCATCTCGGTCAATAATCACAATCTCACCAGGTTCTATTTCCCTTAAAAATTGCGCCCCTATATGGTCTAAAGCGCAACTCTCCGAGGCAATGACCCAACCACCATCAATAGTTCCTAAACAAAGAGGGCGCACGCCCATAGGGTCACGAACTCCCATAAGGATATCCGGAGTCATAATCGTTAAAGAATAAGCTCCTTGAAGACGCGCCATAGCATACTTGAGCTTTTCCTCCCAGTTATTGCCCGGGGAGGCTAAAATCAGGTTGGCAATCACCTCAGAATCAGTGGAAGTATCAAAACTATAGCCACTACTTTGAAGTTCATCACGGAGAGGCTTAGCATTAATGATATTGCCATTATGCGCTAAAGCAAGTGTTAATTTTCCTGCTCTTGCAACAACAGGTTGAGCATTGGCAGGTTGACTTGAGCCAGTGGTGGAATAGCGGTTATGCCCGATGCCAATATAGCCTTTGAGTCGGGCAAGGTCATCTTCGGTGAAGGCTTGGGAAACCAGCCCCATTTTCTTATGTATCATTATTTCGCGTCCATCGCTAACAGCGATGCCAGCGCTTTCCTGTCCACGATGCTGAAGAGCAAAAAGAGCGAAAAAGATAAGACGAGCTATGTCTACCTGTGAACAGTAGACCCCAAAGACGCCACAACTTTCGTGTAGCAAAATCGTCTTCCTCAGCTAAATTATAATTGCCTTTACCTCACCAAGTCAAATTCACCAACACACTTGCTTGATGAATTCCGCCTTTGAAAAGAGAGTGTTTACTAACCTCACCCCTTTATCCCCCTCTCCTTCAAAGGAGAGGGGGAAGAGATTTATAGAGAGGGGTGAAACCCCTCTCTTACCTACACTCCCCCTTCCCTTGCTAAGGGAAGGGGGTCAGGGGATGGGTTGCTAAACAATCTCAATACCTTGTTGTAAAAACACCAGCCTGAGTTATTCGTCCGAGGCTTGTTCTATTAATTTGAGCAACTTTGCCCCACGCTCAATGGAATCATCGTAATGGAAGCTGAGTTGAGGAGTGTGCTTTAGCTTTAAATGTAGCGACATTTGTCCCTGCAAAAAAGAGCAGGCAGAGTTAAAACCAGCTATCATTTCCTTCTTATCAGATTCACTCCCTAATATGCTGACGAATACCTTAGCCTGTCTGAGGTCAGGTGAAAGTTGAACTTCAGTCACTGAGACGAGGTCCTTTAGCCTCGGGTCATTAACCTTGCGCTCAAGCAAGGTACTGATTTCTTGCTTAATGACCTTGCCTAATCGCTGTTCCCGCCTCTTCATAATTAGCCTTGAAGGGAAAACTATTAATCTCCGCAAAAAAAATTACTCTACTTTTTCCTTCTGGTAGAGCTCAATAATATCACCAACGGAGAAATCGCCAAAATTTTCCATGCCCACACCACACTCAAACCCAGCATTTACCTCAGTAACATCTTCTTTAAAACGCTTCAGACTGGAAATGCGAGACTCACAGAGCACTTTGTTTCCCCGCGATATTTTAGCCCGACCGTCCCGCCATATCCTGCCTTCCCTGACATAAATACCAGCAACTTTACCTTGCCGTCCGCCGGAAAAGACAGCCCGCACCTCAGCACGACCACCGAGCACCTCCACATAAGTGGGCTCAAGCATCCCTTTCAATGCCTTGTCTACATCCTCTATTAGCTTATAAATTACATCGTAGAGCCGAATACTTACCCCTTCAGCCTCAGCCAATTGCTTTGCTCCAGGTGATAGACGACTATTAAACCCAATGATAATCCCTTTTGAAGCTGCTGCTAGAAGCACATCGCTTTCCGTGATGCTACCACTGCCAGCATGAATAATATTAACCCCCACTTTTTCTGAACTTAGCTGCTCCAGGGAACTCCTCACTGGCTCAATACTCCCATAGACATCAGTTTTCAAAACCACATTGAGCTCTTTTATCTGCCCCTTATCTATCTGACGAAAAAGAGCGGTTAAGCTCAGCGGAATTTGAGGCATGGTAGCTTCCTGCCCTTTTACAACACTTTGTGCTTCATGTTCATCGGCAACCACTTTGAAAATATCCCCCGAATTCGGCACGCCACTCAACCCAAGCACTCCCACTGGGGTTGATGGTTCAGCTTTCCTAATTTGCTTGCCTTGTTCATTAAACATGGCTTTAATCTTGCCCCAGATATTGCCCGCTACTATAACATCACCTACTTCAAGAGTGCCGTTCTGAACTAGAAAGGTAGCTAAAGACCCTTTAGTCCTATCCAACCTGGCTTCAATAACCACACCTTCCGCAGCACGTTTGGGATTAGCCTTTAGCTCTAATATATCAGCAACGAGGAATATGTTTTCCAATAAATCTGATATTCCCTCCCCCTTCTTCGCCGAAATAGGAACACAAACAACATCACCACCCCATTCTTCAATGACTAAACCTAGGTCAGCAAGCTGCTGTTTCACTAGCTCAGGATTAGCATCAGCTTTGTCGATCTTATTGATAGCTACTATTATAGGCACCTTAGCAGCTTTAGCATGGTCTATAGCTTCCACAGTCTGAGGCATAACACCGTCGTCAGCAGCGACTACCAAAACTACGATGTCCGTCGCTTGGGCTCCACGAGCCCTCATCGCAGTAAAAGCCTCATGCCCTGGAGTATCCAGAAAGGTAATTTTTCGCTCATCAACTACACATTGATAAGCACCGATGTGCTGGGTGATAGCCCCTGCTTCGTGAGCAGTTACGTTGGTTTTCCGGATAACATCCAGCAGCGTTGTCTTGCCATGGTCGACATGCCCCATAACAGTGACTACTGGGGGACGGGTTTGTAACTTCTTCCCCTTTGCCTTGCTAACATATGCTATGCTTTTTGGTTCTGTTTTTCGCTGAGCTTGGTAGCCAAAATCTGTGGCTACTGCAGCTATAGCATCAAAATCAATAGTTTGATTGAGGTTGACCATAAAGCCCTTCCTCATAAATTGCTTGATAACTTTTACTGGCTCAACCTCAAGCATATCTGCAAGCTGCTTTACAGTAAGGGAAGATGGAACCTCAATTCGAGGCAAAGTCGGTGTCGTGCCTTTCCCTTTTGGCTTGCCTTTCGATTTCTTACTGTTGTTATTGTTCAAATTTAGCTTCTCCCACCAAGGCTGTTGCCATAGTTTACCAAAGTCTGGCGATTATCATCACCAAGCTTTGTTCGCAAAGCATGCTCTAAACGATTCCCCTTAAATCCTTCTTCCCAGCAATTCTTTCGAGCACATAGATAAGCACCGCGCCCCGGTTTCCTTGCCGATAAATCCAGTTCAACAACTCCACTACCAGTACACACCAGGCGAATCAAATCTTTTTTATCCTTCTTTTGCCGACAAGCAATGCAAGTGCGCTGGGGTATATGTTTATTCCTCATACTCATCTTCAAAGTGAGTTTTTTTCACTCTGCCTTTAGTCTTAGCCTTAGCCTTAGTCTTAGCTTTAGCTTTGGCTTTGCCTGTTTTCGTCTCCTCCTTCAAAACCTCAATTTTTCGTGCCTCAGGCAAAATATCCTCGGCAAAACGAATTGCCCTTTCCTCCTTGGTTGCCTCAGAGGAAACTTCAGCAGCAGTTGGAAATGAGAGCGGCTCTGATACCTGAAGCTCATCCAACGCCACAGGCACTTCCTCTTCTATTTCTTCTTTAACAACCTCTTCCGGTACTAATTCCTTTGAGATAGTTTCCGCCATCTCAGCTTTTGCTGCTTCCGCCGCAGAAACGCTCTTGATATCAATCCGCCACCCGGTAAGCCTTGCCGCTAGCCTGGCATTTTGCCCTTCCTTGCCTATAGCCAGAGAAAGCTGCCTATCAGGCACGATAACCGTAGCCACCTTTTCTCTTTCATTGAGTTCGATGCTGGATACTTGAGCCGGACCAAGAGCGTTAGTGATAAACACTTTGGGGTCAGCATCCCAAAGAATTAAATCTATTTTCTCATTATTCAGTTCCTTGATAATGTTTTGTAACCTGATGCCTCGAGGGCCAAGACAGCATCCTATCGGGTCAACTCCCTCTTGCGAAGTTGACACCGCTACTTTGCTTCGCTGCCCTGGCTCCCGGGTTATCCCTTCTACCCCCACAGCGCCATTGTGGACTTCGGGAATTTCCAGCTCAAAAAGACGACGAAGCAAGGTGGGATGGGTCCGGGAAACTACTATCTGAGTCCCCCTGCTCCCCTGAATTATTTCTAGAAGGTAGAGTTTAAGCCGCTGCCCCACTCGATAACGTTCATTGGGGATTTGTTCACCACCAGGTAATATTGCCTCCACCTTGCCTAAGTTAACATAAATCTGTGAGGGACCAATAAACTGAACCACGCCGGTAGCGATTTCTCCCTCCCTGCTGGAGAACTCTTCGTAAGTTTTCTGGTGTTCTGCTTCCCTTAGCCGCTGCAAGATAACTTGCTTTACTGCATATACTCCAATACGCCCAGCATCCATGGGCATAGTTCCCACTTTTACCGCTTCACCCACCTGAATCCCCTTACGCAACTCGCCAGCTTCGGCTAAGGAAATCTCCCGCTGAGGGTCGTTAACTGACTCCACTACAGTCTTCTGCATATAAACTTTCACCGCACCGGAATCAGGGTCCAGCTTCACCAAGACATCCTGTTCATTATGAAAGGCATACTTCTTGTAAGCCGCGGCTAGTGCTGCCTCTACAATAGATAGCACTACTTCTTTAGATAGGTTTCTCTCCGCAGAAAGTTGATTAACCGCAGCTATGAGTTCCCTTTTCATTCTCTAACCTAAATTATTTAATTAAAAAGGTGGGATTTCACCCACCTTGATTCAAATAACCAATCCCCCTTTACTTGTTAAATTATCCCATATCTCCTCCAAAAAAGCAAATATTTGTACTCGTTCATGTGATTAGTGACTTTTTTTGTCATTGCGAGGCACGCCTCCTTTTGTAGTGCGACCCTTTAGGGTCGTGCGCACGAGGCTAAAGCCTCGCGCTATATTTTTAAACATCCTTATTATTGTGGGGCGTAATTTAAAAATTGTAGTTGCCCAATTTATTGGGCAATTGTGCCTGATGAATCAGGCAACTACAAAACCCGGAGGCGAGGCTGCGCAATCCCCATGTTAAACCCTGAAGAAAATCAAAAATCAAAGATAAAAACTCGAAATGACAAATTGTAGCTAGGCACAAAACTATTTATAATCTCACTTGCTTTCCTGGAATGTCAAATCCCCCTTACGGGGGCGTTGAACTCCCTTTTCTAAAGGGGGATTTAGAGGGATTTTTATACGAAGTTATGCGGGATACTATAGAATGTAAAAACCTTCCTTATTTTTGCCCTTTGATTTTTGAATTTTGTTCTCCCGAGATTGCCACGCTTTGC
>MNYD01000151.1 GCA_001872925.1 Dehalococcoidia bacterium CG2_30_46_19
ATCAGTTCTCTATGCTATTCTGAAGAATGGTATACCTTATGACCCTGATTGGGAGGTGAACCGCCATTTTGCCATGGCAAGGCATTGACATCAATATAGTAATCAATCCCCTGATGAAATTCCAAATACTAAATCCGAAATACTAAACAATATGAAAAAACAGCCAGTAATCAGCAGTCAGCGACTAGCCAATAGCTGAAGGCTGAAAGCTGAAGGCTACTAAATTGAGTTTTGAATTTGGATATTAGGATTTGTTTAGAATTTAGTGCTTGGAATTTAGGATTTCCCCTGCAGGGTGTCAGTGCAAGTTGCTTCGCCTCCGAACTTTGTAGTTGCCTGATTCATCAGGCACAATTGCCCAATAAATTGGGCAACTACATTTTTAAACTACGCCTCGCAATGACAAGGAAAGAACGCGTGTCACTAATGTATTGTGTGTACTTGATTGACGAATAGCCTGACAAACCTTAAAATTGGGCAATGGCAGGAATTACCCTAATCATCACCGGAGTGAATATCGATGGCTAGAAAATACGATGTTATCATAGTCGGTGCTGGTCCGGCAGGCATTTTCGCTGCCTTAGAACTATCCAGCGCCGGGCTCGATGTTTTGCTCCTCGATAAAGGGAGGGAAACCAATGCTCGTATTTGCCCTGTCCAAAAAGGGAGTAAGCATTGCGCCTACTGCTCTCCATGTCACCTGGTAAGCGGATTCGGGGGCGCTGGCGCCTTCAGCGATGGCAAGTTAACTTTATCCACCGAAGTCGGCGGACACCTTAAAGAGCTGATTGGAATGGAACAAGCAAAAACCATGGTTGATTACGTCGACTCAATTTACCTCAAATTTGGCACTCCCCATGAGGTTTACGGTATAGGTGAGAAAGTAACTGAAATAGAGCGTCGGGCAACCTTAGCTGGACTCAAACTGACTCCTGTCAAGCTACGCCATTTAGGAACAGAGAATTGCCGTCAAACACTAAAAACAATGCAAAAATACCTCTCTCCACGAGTAGATATAAAGCTAATGACAGCAGTCAAGACCATCATAGTCGAGGATAATGCTGTCAAGGCTATCGAAACCGATGATGGAGAGCAACTGGTTTGCCGATACTTAATTCTAGCGCCGGGTAGAGAAGGGTCAGAATGGTTAGCCAGCGAAGCTAAACGGCTCAAGCTCAGCGTCACTTCCAACCCCATTGATGTAGGTGTAAGAGTGGAAGTCCCATTAGCGATTACGGAGGAATTAACCTCCGTGCTATACGAAGCGAAGCTTGAATTTTACTCCCCCAGTTTCAATGACCGGGTAAGAACATTCTGCATGTGTCCCGGGGGTGAGGTAATCATGGAATCTACCGGGGGCCCCAACCCAGTGGTTACCATAAATGGCATTGGCTACACCGAACAGAAAACGAAAAACAACAACTTTGCCATATTAGTAAGCACAACTTTCACTAAGCCTTTCCATGAACCAATTGCCTATGGCAAGTATCTGGCGCGTCTGGCTAATATCCTTAGCGGCGGTGTTTTGATACAGCGATTGGGGGACTTAATGGACGGTCGACGCTCAACCCAAAACCGCATAAAACATTGTCTTACCGAGCCCAGCTTGAAGGCAGCAACTCCCGGGGATTTAAGCTTTGCTCTTCCCTACCGCTATCTTAAGGGAATAGTGGAAATGCTTCAGGCAATGGATAAATTAACTCCCGGAGTTGCCTCTCCTCATACCCTACTTTATGGAATAGAAGTTAAATTTTACTCCAGCCAGCTAAAACTCACTCCTTGCTTGGAAACTGAAATCAGCAGCATGTTCGCTGCTGGCGATGGTGCTGGCATAAGCCGAGGCTTGGTCCAGGCTTCAGCATCAGGCACAGTAGTAGCCAGAGAGATACTAAAACGACTAGGTAAAAACTAGCAATGCCAACCCAATCCCATGCCATTGCAAACTTTCCGCTTCCCCCAGATTGCTTCGTCACTGCTGCTCCTCGCAATGACAAGAAGGAGGGGCCATTGCAGACTTTTCCCTATGTCGTTGCGAGCGAAGCGAAGCAATCTCACTTGTTTTTCGGCATCGATTTAACCTCTACCACAGCTAAACCCAGTGCCTGCCTGGCTCTGGATGACGAATTACAACTTATCTATTTTGGCTTCATAGCTACTGATGATGATATTATCACCATCAAAAATCTTTATTCTCCGCAAGTAATAGCTATCGATGCCCCACTAAGTTTACCTTTGGGGTTGTGTTGCCTTGAAAGAAGTTGTCCTTGCCAGCCAAAATCCAGTGAGAAAAATAGAAAATGTGACCGGGAATTAAGACACCGTGGGATTCCCTGCTATCCCACAACCAAGGAAACGTTTATCAAAGAACTGATTTATCGCGGCATCAGCCTTAAGAATAAACTTTGCCAACAAGGATTTAACGTCATTGAAGTTTACCCCTACGCCACCAACACCTGCTTATTTGGTAAAGCTATCCCCAGGAAGACCACACCGGAAGGCATATCTTTCCTCAAACAACGGCTAGCAAACCTTCTCCCTACCCTTAGCCCATACCTTGAGTTATTCGACCATAACCTCTGCGATGCTGCCACAGCAGCCTATACTGCTTTTCTCTATCACCAGAACATGGCAGAGGCTCTGGGGGATGCCGGAGAAGGACTAATCTTCATCCCCAAAGCTAGCCAAGGTAAAGCGTCTCTTGATTTCTACCTCCCACCTTGCTAGACTAGATAAATGTCACTGGGTAACACATCAGCAGCAAATCGTAAAACAACTGCTAGAGGTCTGGTAGAAATCTTCACCGGCGAGGGCAAAGGAAAAACGACAGCTGCTTTAGGTGTAGCTCTCAGAGCTTCAGGACATGGCTTAAAGGTATTCATTGTTTATTTTATGAAAGGCGGCTTCCCTTACGGGGAGCAGAAAGCCTTATCCCGACTATCAAATATCAGTTTTGCCAGATTCGGTCTCGAGGGCTTTGTTGACCCAAACAATGTGACTGAGGCAGAAAAGGGAGAGGCGAGAAAAGCCCTGCAGAAGGCTAAAGAAGTGATATTCAGCAATGAATATGATATAGTAATCCTCGATGAAATCAATGTGGCAGCAGCCTGGAAATTAATCGATATTGCTGAGGTGATAAAGCTAATAAAGGAAAAACCAGAGAGGGTAGAGCTTATCCTTACCGGGCGATATGCCGATGACAAGCTCGTCGAATTAGCCGACTTGGTTACTGATATGACCAAGGTAAAGCATCCCTATGATAAAGGGGTATTAGCGCGCAAAGGCATAGATTATTAACCAAAGGAGAGTGTAATGGAAGTAACTTTAAGCGTCATCAAGGCAGATGTTGGTGGCTATGTAGGACACTCCAGCTCGCATCCCGATGTGCTACAGAAAGCAAGGGAGTGTATGGAGCGTGCTAAAAAGCAAGGATTGCTTATCGATTATTATGTTACTGCCTGCGGGGACGATGCTCAACTGATAATGACTCACCAGAAGGGCGAAGATGATGAACAAATCCATAAGCTAGCCTGGGATACCTTTGTAGAGTGCACCAAAGTAGCTAAGAAGTTAAAGCTTCACGGTGCTGGACAGGACCTTCTCGCTGATGCTTTCTCAGGTAATGTCAGGGGGATGGGCCCAGGTGTAGCTGAAATGCAATTCGAAGAGCGCAAGGCGGAAACTGTGGTTATCTTCATGGCAGACAAAACTGCCTCAGGTGCCTGGAATCTACCGCTATACAAAATATTCGCTGACCCGTTCAACACCATCGGGCTGGTGATTGCCTCTAATATGCACTCGGGCTTTATTTTCGAAGTTGAGGATGTTCTGGAAGCTAAAAAAATCAAGTTTAATGCTCCTGAAGAAATTTATGACATGCTTGTTTTCTTAGGCTCACCAAGCCGTTACGCTATCACCAAGGTATTCCACAAGGAAAGTGGTGAAATCGCCGCTTCTTGCTCCACTCAGCGTCTAGCTCTCATTGCTGGCAGGTATGTAGGCAAAGATGACCCCGTTTGCATCGTCAGGTCTCAGAGTAAGTTTCCCGCTGTAGGTGAGATGCTTGAGCCATTCGCTTCACCAAACATAGTTCAAGGCTGGATGAGAGGTTCTCACCACGGTCCTCTGATGCCGGTATCCTTCCACGATGCCAGAGCGACTCGCTTTGATGGTCCGCCAAGAGTAATAGCCGCTGGCTTTCAACTAGCCAAGGGCAAGCTCATCGGTGCCAATGACCTCTTCGATGACCCGGCCTTCGACGAAGCTCGCCATCAGGCAAATCTCATCGCTGACTTCCTGCGACGCATGGGTCCCTTTGAGCCGCATCGTCTGCCGCTGGAGCAAATGGAATATTCCAACACGCCTGAGGTGGTGAAAAGACTGGCTCCAAGATTCCAGAGCGTTTGATGAGTTAAATGCCCAAGCTCCTCCTCGCCAGTAGCAACCCCGGAAAAATCAGGGAATATCGTCTTCTTCTCGATAACCTTGGCTATCAAATAGTTACACTGTCCGACCAAAGAATAAGAAAAATTGCCACCGAGCAGGGAGATAGCTATGAACAAAACGCTCAAATAAAAGCTACTACGTATGCTAAATTAAGCCAACTCATTACCCTCGCCGACGATTCAGGGCTTGAGGTAGATGCCCTCCATGGCAAGCCTGGCGTTCACTCAGCTCGCTTTGCTGGAGAAGACGCCACTGATGCCGATAGAGTAACAAAGCTATTAGCCATGATGGATGGCATCCCTTGGAATAAGCGAACCGCTAATTTTAAGTGCGTCATCGCCATAGCTATACCAGAAGGTGAATTGAAATTATGTCAAGGTAAATGCCCCGGCATTATCTCCCTCGAGGTTAGAGGGAAAAATGGCTTTGGTTATGACCCCATTTTCTACCTCCCCGAACTTGACAAGACCATGGCTGAGCTTCCCCTGGAGCTTAAAAATCAACTCAGCCATCGTGGTCAAGCCGCCCGAAAGGCAAGGAAGATATTAAAACAACTGCATAATTGAGATATGATCTAGTTCAGATAGATAGTGAATACTCCAAAGTTCGGGGGTCACGTCTCATCTTGAGTTTAAACAAGCTCTGGCAACCCGTTGTGTCATTGCGAGGAGTTTTGCGACGAAGCAATCTGGAAGTTAAAGCTCTAAATGCCAAGCACTGAATCCTAAACAAATCCCAAACAATATTAAAAACCAAACATAAAAAATCAAAATTACAAGTTAAAAAGCAAAAACCTTCATTCCTCATTTTGCATTTTGATTTTTGAGTTTTGCTTTTCCCGGGATTGCCACGCCGGAGCCTGCCCTGAGCGAGATTCTTCCCCTTCATTTCATTCAGGGTCAGAATGACAGAAAAGCGAAGGGACTCGCAATGACAAAGAAGGAAGTTAAAGTATCACTAATCATACAAACGAGTACAAACTATTGACCACTATAACCGCCAATAGTATACTGTTAGGGAGGTATTGCAGTGAAGTTATCTTGTCTTCAACAAAACCTGAACAAAGGGCTGAGCATAGTAGGCAGAGCTGTAGCTACCAGGTCTACTCTGCCTATCACTCAAAATATCCTTCTTACCGCCGAGCCATCTCGCCTTAAGTTAGCCGCCACCAATCTGGAAATGGCTACCACTTGCTGGGTCGGCGCCAAAGTGGAACAAGAAGGAAGCATAACTGTTCCCGCCCGACTATTAATCGACTTTATCAATTCCTTACCCGGCGATTTAATTGAAATCACCTTGCCTGCCAAAAGCCATACTGTTGAGCTCAAAAGCGGGCGCTTTGAAGCTCACATCAATGGCATTGACGCTGAAGATTTTCCACCAATCCCGGAGGTGAGCGGCGACCTAACCACCACTATTGAAGCAACTGCACTTAGAGAGGGGATTGCACAGGTCACCTTCGCCGCTGCCGTGGAGGAATCACGACCAGTGCTAACCGGTATTTACACTGAATTTGAGGAAGATCGGCTTAACCTGGTAGCCGCTGATGGTTTTAGATTAGCAGTCCACAAAACAAACCTGCCCACACCGGTTGAACAGAAAACCACGGCGATTATCCCAGCAAGAACCCTTAACGAGTTAAACCGCCTTCTTGCCGAGCAAGAGGAGCCAGTGGGAATCACCATGAACCAGCAGAAAAGCCAGGTTTGCTTCAAGCTCAAAGATGCTCAAATAGTCTCGCAACTTATCCAGGGCTCCTTCCCCAACTACTCCCAGGTCATCCCGCAAAGCTATACCACAAGAGCTGTGGTGGACATCAATGAATTTCTGCGAATTACCAGAATATCCTCGGTATTTGCTCGTGATGCCAGCGGCATCGTCCGGCTGGTCATCACTCCGGGAAGCGAACTTACCCCTGGAAAGGTAACCGCCTCTGCTCAAGCTGAAGAAATAGGCGGCAATGTCAGCGAAATCGACGCCCTTGTCGACGGGGAGGAGGCTAAAATCGCCTTCAATGTAAAGTATCTCAGCGAGGTTTTAAATGTCGTCCATCAAGCTCAGGTCGCCCTGGAAGTCACCACCCCATCAAGCCCCGGCGTCATTCGTCCTATTGGCGTGGACAACTATGTCCATGTGATCATGCCGATGTTCGTTCAGTGGTAGAAAGCCCATCCTGTCTGTCATTGCGAACCCTTCGCTCTCTGTCATTCTGACCCCCAATTTCCTTTTGTCATTCTGAGGAAGCCCTTCGCTCCCCCTGTCATTCTGAGCGAAGCGAAGAATCTCACTCAGGACAGGCTCCGCAAAGCAATTTCGAGACCCTTCACTTCGTTCAGGGTAACAAAAAGAGGTCACTGCGAGCGCCTTTTTGTCATTGCGAGCCGAAGGCGTGGCAATCCCGGGAAAAGCAAAACTCAAAAATCAAAGATCAAGATGACAGAGTGTTTACTAACCTCACCCCCTATATCCCCCTCTCCTTCAAAGGAGGGGGGAAGAGATTTATAGAGAGGGGTTTCACCCCTCTCTTACCTACACTCCCCCTTCCCTTGCTAAGGGAAGGGGTCAGGGGGATGGGTTGCCAATCAATCTCCTAACTTAGGTCTTGACAAAAATAGCTTACGCCCTATAATACATCGGACTGCGATATATCGGGCAGCGATGTGCCGAGAAAGGAGCCTGCCATGAAAAAAGTAGCTGTTATGACTGACACCGCAAGCAACATGTCACCAGAAATAGCAGGAAAATTTGATATTAAGTTGATTCCATTCCACATCATCATGGATGGCAAAGATTACCTGGACACAGAAATAGATATAGAAGACCTCTATGCCCGAGTAGCTAAAAAGGAAAACTTACCTACGACTTCATTTGCTTCTCCGAAGGAGTTCCTGCAAGTCTATCAAGAGCTAAGCCAAAATGCCGA
>MNYD01000069.1 GCA_001872925.1 Dehalococcoidia bacterium CG2_30_46_19
CATACCATGAGTGTTACCTATGTATCTCAGCCTCCGCAGGGGTTGTACTGGAGATTGTTTAGCAACCCATTCCCCTGACCCCCTTCCCTTGCTAAGGGAAGGGGGAGTGTAGTTAAGAAAGGGGTGAAACCCCTCTCTATAAATCTCTTCCCCCTCTCCTTTGAAGGAGAGGGGGATAAAGGGGGTGAGGTTAGTAAACACTCTCACTTTGCCCTTTGATTTTTGAGTTTTGCTTTTCCTGGGCTTGCCACGCCGGAGCCTGCCCTGAGCGAGATTCTTCGGTCGCTTTGCTTCCTCAGAATGACAAAGGAAAATTGGGGGGCAGAATGACAGAAAAACGAAGGGGCTCGCAATGATGTGGGGGAGGGCACGAGCAGAGCAAAGAATTGTTCGAACCCCAAATTTAAGCCAAAATAAGAGTGGAAGATTACAAATCCTATTTAACAGAAATCTCAACCATTCTAGGTTTGGCTTCCGAGATTTTGGGTTATTTATTCACCCATAATCTGGAGCACTAACTCACGTGACCGGGGACGGTTATCGAAATCAATAAACACAATTTGCTGCCAGGTGCCCAGAGTTAACCTTTTACTTACAAAGGGCACTGTTAGCGAAGCTCCAAGCATCGAAGCACGCACATGAGAATGCCCATTACCATCTTCCCATGTTTTGTTATGCTCATAAGGGATATTCTGGGGTACCACCCTATCCCACATTTTTTCGAAATCTTCGAGAAGCCGGGACTCATATTCAATAGTGGTGAGCCCTGCTGTTGAACCAGATATAAACAAGGTTACTGTGCCATTACTTACTCCCGACTGCCTCACTTCGCCCGCTACCTGAGAGGTTATATCAATGATGTCGCAACTACCTTTAGTTTTAAATGTGATGCTTTTAGTGACTACAGTCATATTTTTACCTCCTGCCATAGAACATCGTTCATCTCAAACACCGGACCATCACGGCATACCTGTTTTAAGCCATGCTTGGTATTTATAGTGCAGCTACGACAAGCTCCGATGCCACATCCCATCCTCACCTCTAGGGAAATTTGGCAATTTCTTAGCTTAGATTCTTCGCTTCGCTCAGAATGACAAGTTAATAATTCCGCCATTGTCTTATACATATCCACAGGTCCACAAGCAAATACCTGGTCTGCCCAATCAAGGAAGTCAGGCAGGATATCGGTTACCATGCCCTTCCTGCCCAGAGTCCCGTCTTCGGTAACAGGGATGAATTGAACTCCGCTTGGTAAAGACAAGAGATTGCTTTGCTTTTCACCCTCTCCTTTTTCCTCTCCCTTCGAGGGAGAGGAATTAATGGTGAGGGGCAATGACAAAAAGGGATAAATCTGAGCAGCGGTGCTCGCTCCATGAATTAATGCTACCTGATATTGAGGCGAAGCATATTGAGCCAGGAAAATAAGCGGAGCAATGCCAATGCCTCCACCCACCAATAGCAGGTTTTTCAAACCAGGCACAATGTTAAATCCCTTACCCAGTGGTCCGAGGACGTCAATTTTATTGCCCGCCGGCTGCTGTGATAGCCAAAAGGTGCCCTTGCCTACTACCTGAAATAGAAGGGCAATCTCACCCTTACCAGTTCCTTCGCGGAGTTTACCCTGAGCACGATAAGATTCTTCGCTACGCTCAGAATGACAGCAAGCGAAGGGCTCAGGACTAGCCTCATCTCCCGTCGGGGGAGAGGACAAGGATGAAACCTGATGCACACTGAAAGGGCGACGCAATACCAATCCTTCACAGCATACCGTAATAAATTGCCCCGGCTGAGCCGAAGAAGCGATGTCAGGCGCATCAAGCCACATAAGATACACGCCTGGCATGACCTCCACATTAGAAGTTATCGCACACAAAGACTGCCTCATGCTAAATCCTAAATTCGAATTCCTAAACTCTAAACAAATTCAAAATTTCAATGCTCTAAATTCAAAACCACTTCGGATCATTTGTATTTTGGGTTTTGATATTGTTTGGAATTTCGTGCTTTGGATTTCGGATTTCCCTTTAAGTATTCCCTCAGCGGCTGAACGCTAAAACTTTGACCGACACCACCCATCGCCTCCACAACTACACGGGCAGTATCCAGCGAGGTAAAGCACGGTATCCTCTTTTCTACAGCAGCACGCCGGATATTAAATCCATCCTTCAAGGGAAGCCGACCTCCAGCGACAGTGTTAATAACCCCAGCCACAGAATTATCCTGAATAACGTCAATAACGTTGGGATGCCCTTCACTTAATTTTTTGGTCACCATTTTTACCGGGAGACCCGCTGCTTCAATCATAGCTGCAGTCCCTTCGGTGGCATAAAGTCCATATTGAAGCGAGTGCAACTTCTTGATTAAAGGCAGTGATTCAGCTTTATCCCTATCAGCAACGCTTAGCAACATCCCTCCCTTCTCAGGCAACATCAACCCGGCAGCCAAGAGTGCCTTGACCAAGGCAGCATCAAAGGTATAATCAACACCCATCACTTCACCGGTAGATTTCATCTCAGGTCCAAGATAATTATCCACCCCAATCAGCTTGGACATAGAGAAAACAGGAGCTTTTATACCCACTAACTTTTGCTTCTTCCCCAACCCCCCGTTATAACCTTGCTCAGCAAGACTGATACCAGCCATCACTTTGACGGCAATTCGCACCAAGGGAACACCAGTTACCTTGGAGATAAAGGGCACAGTTCTGCTAGCCCGGGGATTTACCTCAAAGACATATACTGAAGAACGCCCATTTTCCCTCATTATGAGCATCTGAACGTTCATCAAGCCTTTAACTTGCAAAGCAAGACCAATTCTGGTGGTGTAATCCACCATAGTGTTTACTTCCTCATCGGTTAAATTGACGCCGGGATAGATAGCCAAGGCATCACCACTATGCACGCCAGCTCGCTCAATATGCTCCATTATGCCCGGGATAAGCACTTCCTTCCCATCACTAACAGCATCTACCTCAACCTCCTTGCCCTGCAAGTATTTATCGATAAGGACAGGATGCTGGCTATTGAGCTCTAAGGCCTCGGTTAGATAGCGAATCAGCTCAGTCTCATTATGCACGATTTCCATAGCTCGGCCACCGAGGACATAGCTGGGGCGAATCAACAACGGATAACCCAAGGACCTAGCTACATTCAGTGCTTCTTCAATTGATGACACGCCAGCTCCCGGTGGCTGAGGAATACCCAACATATCTAGAAAGTCTTCAAAACGACGACGGTCCTCAGCTATATCTATTGCTTCAGCACCGGAGCCCAGTATTGCTAAATTGCTGCGTGCCAATGGCTCAACCATGTTGATGGCTGTCTGACCGCCAAACTGAACGATGGAGGGTAGGACAGACTCACCTTCGTTTTCAACTATGTCTCGAATGCTTTCCTCATCCAGAGCTTCAAAGTAAAGACGGGTGCTGGTATCGAAATCGGTGGAAACTGTCTCTGGATTAGAATTAACCATGATGCTCTTTATACCCGCTTCCTGAAGCGCCCAGGCAGAGTGAACGCAGCAGTAATCAAATTCAATCCCCTGCCCGATCCGTATCGGGCCACTTCCAATAACTAAAGCTTTCCTGCCTTCCAGAGGCTCAGCTTCGTTTTCCTTCTCATAGGTGCTGTAGAAATAAGGAGTTTCAGCATCAAATTCGCCAGCGCAGGTATCCACCATCTTATATACCGGGCGGATATGCCATTCATGACGGGCTTGCCTCACCTGCTCAGGCAATCTATCAGCCAATGTGCCAACTTGCTCATCACTGAAACCAAGCCGCTTTGCCTCCCAGAGAAGCTCGGGAGTCAAAGGCTCAGAAAGAAGCCGCTTTTCCATGTCAACGATATTGTTTAGCTTATAGATAAACCAGGGGTCTACTCCAGTGCGCTGGGAAAGCTCTTCAGGTATAGCTTCCCTTCTCAGCGCTGCTATGATTGCCCAAATTCTCAAGTCATTGGGATGAAGTGGATAGGAATCAAGCCCTTTCCCCTGCTGCCAGCTGGAATCTTCCCAGAGAAGGGCCCTCTTACCAAACTCCAGAGAGCGCACGGCCTTCTGCAGGGCAGCTTCAAAGCATCTTCCAATAGCCATCACTTCGCCCGTGGCTTTCATCTGAGTGCCAACCTCTCTATCACCTGATGCAAATTTATCGAAAGGCCATCTTGGAATTTTAACCACGCAGTAATCGAGAGCAGGCTCAAAGGATGCCAACGTCTTGCCAGTAACCTTATTGGGTATTTCATCGAGCCTTCTTCCTATAGCTATTTTGGCCGCCACACGGGCAATGGGATAGCCAGTGGCTTTGCTGGCAAGGGCTGAGCTACGACTGACACGCGGGTTGACTTCAATCACATAATACTGACTTTTTTCTACCTTTATTTGGTCTGGAGCCCATTTTTCAGCAACTACAGGGTGAGGAGTAAGGGCAAATTGTATGTTACAGCCACCCTCAACACCCAAAGCCCGGATGATGTTAATGCTCGCCGACCTGAGCATCTGGTATTCCTTGTCAGTTAGCGTCTGGCTGGGAGCTACCACAATGCTGTCGCCAGTGTGCACCCCCATGGGGTCAATGTTTTCCATATTACAGATGGTAATACAGTTATCGGCGGCATCACGCATAACTTCATATTCAATTTCCTTCCAGCCAAGGAGACATTGCTCCACCAGAACTTCATGACTCATGCTATTCTCCAGGCCATTGGCGACTACTTTCTCAAGCTTTCCCATGGTGTAAGCAACACCGCCCCCGGTGCCACCCAGAGTATAAGAAGGACGAACAATTAAGGGCAAGCCGATGGATTCCGTCAGCTCCCTGGCCTCTTTTACCGATTTAACCGTGGCGCTCTGGGGCACGGGCTCACCAATATCAATAAGAAGCTGTTTAAATAACGACCTCTCCTCAGCCTTCTTTATCGTTTCCACTGGTGTCCCCAAAAGCCTTACTTTATATTTATCAAGCACACCAGCATCGGCCAACTCTACCGCAAGGTTAAGCCCTGTCTGCCCACCAATGGTGGGCAGCAATCCATCAGGACGCTCTCTCTCAATTACCCGGGCTAAGACTTCAACAGTAAGCGGCTCAATATAGACGATGTCGGCGATACCTTCGTCGGTCATAATGGTCGCCGGGTTTGAGTTCACCAGAACCGTGGTCACGCCTTCCTCCCGCAGCGCCCGGCATGCCTGAGTTCCGGAATAATCGAACTCCGCCGCCTGCCCGATTATTATCGGACCCGAGCCAATGACCAGGACTTTAGATGGTTTGGACACTCAATCTCCCTAACCCTTTACAGCCTTTATCAACCCAAAGGCGCGAAGTTCCTTAGCAACTTTAATGAAAGCTTTATCCATATTCTCTTCGGTGAAACGCTCCCAGACTTTCTCGTCAATGTTTGTAGGAAATTTAGTCTCCTCTTGTAACAAATAAATCATTTTGTCAGGAAGAATTTCTTGAGCTCTGCCAATTTCATTAAGAATATTGCCATGCGGAATAAACTCACCTGTTTGACCATCAACGTCACCTTTGGTTGCCAGGATTATTGTGCAATCGCATTGCTTTAGATAATGCTCCACATTTTTATCTTTCGACCTTCCTTCGCTAGGTTGCTCCTCCACAATTATAGGAGTGATACCTAGCGCATTGAGAAAATTCACAAGTTTCTTGCGGGCAGGACTTTCCCCACCATGAGCAATAAAGGCTTTAGGTGGCTCTGTATCAATACCAGGTGGCTTTCCTATTACATTCCCTTGTTTATCTCGTATACCCTTATCAATATCGTCTTTTAATTTTCCAATGGTTCTGCTTGTTGCTTGTAAACAGTTATCAAGTGCACTCACAACGAGAGTGTTTTTTTCGAAATTAAAAGCCCAATTCCAAACATCCTGTAGGCCGGCGCTCGTTTTGATTGTCTCTAAACCTGTATATTCTTTAACTAATTGAGTATACTTTCCTGCGCTGATGCTGATTTCCTCGTATATTAATTCAAAATCCGCAAGTTCTTCTTTTGTTAATCCCTTATGTTGATTTATCTGTTTTGTTCGATAGGCGAGATATTGCATGAGTTTATCTCTAAAATCTTTTAATTCATCTACAATCATCTCGCTTTACCTCCTTCAATATCAGCCACCTACCTCACCCCCTTAGTCCCTCTCTCCTTCACAAGAGAGGGGAGGTTTGGAAAGAGGGATTCCGCCCCTCTAAAACTCCCTATATTCATCTCTACTTTCCCTTCACCATCTCCAGAAATCTCTCAAACAAATACCTGTTGTCCAACGGCCCGGGGGAAGCTTCGGAGTGGTATTGAATTGATAGTATGGGCAAGTCCCGGTGGCGGAGACCCTCCACGGTGCCATCGTTTAGGTTTATGTGGCTTACCTCAAGCCCTCCCTTTAAGGTATCGGCATCTATGGCATAGCCATGATTCTGAGCAGTGATATAAACCCTGCCAGTTGCTAAATCCCGCACTGGATGGTTACCACCACGGTGCCCGAACTTTAGCTTAAATGTCTTTGCCCCTAAGGCTCTGCCGATAAGCTGATGTCCCAGGCATATTCCCATAATCGGTTTTTTGCCTATGAGCTTTTTCACCGTCTCCGTTATATCATCAAGAAGAGCAGGATCGCCGGGACCGGGGGAAAGGAGGATGCCATCGGGATTCATCTCTAATACATCCTCTGCTGAGGTAGTGCAAGGGATAGCGGTCACCTGGCAACCAAATTGGCTTAAGATACGCAATATGTTGTATTTCAGGCCATAGTCAATAACCACAATTCGCAGATTGCTTCGCTCCGCTCGCAATGACAAAAAGGAAGCGGGCAATGACAGAAAAGGCAGGTTTGCAGTGACAGATGTATCGGATTGCCATTCATAGGGCTTCTCAGTGCTGACCTGGTGAACAAAATCGGTAGAGTCATACCGGGGTAAATTCTTCAGCTCCTTTAATGCTTCTTCAGCAGTCATCTCTGAGGTAATAATCCCCATCATAGTTCCCAGCGAACGTATATGGCGAGTTAAGGCACGAGTATCTATCCCGCTGATTCCTGGAATGCCGTTATCCTGCAGAAACTTATGTAAGGTAATTGTGCTCTGCCAATGGCTTGGACGAGAGCAATACTCCCGAACGGCAAATCCCCTAACCTGAATTTGCTTCGATTCGAAATCGGATTCATTGATGCCATAGTTCCCAATCATGGGATAAGTAGGCACTAGAATTTGTCCGTCATAAGATGGGTCAGTGAGCATCTCCTGATAGCCGGTCATGCTGGTATTGAAAACGACCTCGCCATAGGCATTATCCTCAGCACCGAAGGCATCCCCTTCGTAAACCGAGCCATCCTCAAGAACTAAAATTGCCTTCTTAGCCATCACCCTCACCTTAATCCTCTCCCGTCAAGGGAGAGGAAATTTGGGCATAATGACTTCCTAAGAAATCATCCATATAAACTACCTCGCCATCGACTATGGTCGCCATTACCTTGCCTTTAAACTTACAGCCATCGAAAGGAGTATTCTTCCCTTTAGAAGCAAATTTGCTGCTGTCCACAACCCATTCCCGGTCTGGGTCAAATATAGTGATATTAGCCGGAGAGCCTACCTTCAACATGCCTAATTCGCCGCCTTTGCCAACTATCCTTGCTGGCTCACAGGTTAGCTTGGAAATCAAGGTAACTAAACCTATCTCCCCTTTATGAACCAGGCCCATAAGAGCGCCAAAAGCGGTCTCAAACCCGCTAATGCCGAAGGCAGCCATTTCCAGGCCACAATCCTTATCCGCCAGAGTATGCGGGGCATGGTCAGTGGCAATAGCATCAAGCACCCCATTTTTTAATCCTTCTATCAAGCAAGTTATGTCATCCTCAGTGCGCAAAGGCGGGTTTACCTTGGCATTAGTATCATATTGAGATTGCTTCGCTCCGCTCGCAATGACATTGTTGCCTTTGCCCCAGTCCTTGCCCATTATCCTTTCCTCAGTCAATGTTAAATGGTGAGGAGTAACCTCAGCAGTTACCAAAATTCCTTCTTCCTTAGCACGACGTATAAGCTCAACAGAGCCACAAGTACTTACATGGGCAATATGAATCCTGGCATTAGCTAGCTTCGCCAGAGCCAGGTCACGGGCTACTATCATTTCCTCTGCACTCGCTGGAATTCCCCGAAGGCCCAACTTTGTAGACACCCAACCTTCATTTACAACACCACCGTTACTCAGCCTTCTATCCTCACAATGGTCAACAATCGGCAAGCCAAGGGCGCAGCTATACTCAAGAGCACGATGCATAACTTGTGAACTAACCACTGGAGCACCATCATCACTGAAAGCAACTACTCCAGCCTCAGCCAGTTCAGCCATATCGCAGACTTCCTTTCCACTTCTCCCTTTAGTGACACAACCTATAGGAAAGACATGAACAATGCCCTCTTCGGCAGCTTTTTGTTTCACCCACTCCACCATAGCTCGATTATCAATAGGTGGATTTGTGTTTGCCATGCAACAGACGGCAACAAAGCCACCCGCAGCGGCTGCCTTTGTCCCTGTAGCGATTGTCTCCTTCTCCTCAAATCCCGGCTCACGAAGATGGCAATGAAGGTCTATGAAGCCAGGACAAACGGCCCACCCCGTGGCATCGATTACCAGAGGTTGCTTCGCTGCGCTCACAATGACAATTGGTATCCCCTTCCCCAATTGTGTGATTTTGCCTTCATCAATAACCAAATCGGCAACCTGGTTCATACCCCGGCCAGGGTCAATTAAGTTCCCATTCTTAATCAGTATCATCTCGTTACCTTTGCTGCGCTTTCGCTGAAGGACGAAAGCCTCTCTCCTGTGCTTTCTCTTCGGAATCGAAAAAAACGCTGTTAGAGACTTTGATTTGCCCGGCCCGAATATCTTGACACGCGTAATATATCCTGGATTTTAAATTGCCGACGTAGTTGGGCTGCTTTTCATAGTCGCAATACACACATCTGAGGGTTAAAGGCTTGTTACCACAAACAACGAATTCAGGAGCTATATAGCGAGCTTCATGAACAGATACGCAGGCGGGATTTTCACACCTACTACCTAAATCGCTGCGGTAGATTTCAGGCTGAGTGACTACCTCAGGTAATGTTCTTTCTGCAGGAGCCTCCGCTTGCTGCATGCCAAGCAACAAAGCTATCAACGCCATCCTCACTGCTACCCCATGGGCTGCTTGTTCGAAATACATACTTCTCGGGTCAGCATCAATTTCGCATGCTATCTCGTCAAGTCGAGGTAGCGGATGTAAAACAAGTGCCCGCTTGAGCTCTTTCCTTTTAAGAACACCCTTATCCACAACAGGGTAAGCTTTTCTGGTATCTCCCTGGGCATCAGAAAATCTCTCCTGTTGAAGCCTTGTCATGTAGAGAGCATCCACCCCTTTCAAGTCAACTTCAGCACGGAGGTCAGGTATCAACGCCAGGTCATGGGAGGTCCCTGGTGTAACATAAATGGCATCCAGGGTAGCACTCGCTTTGCCACTACCTCCCAAGGCTAAAGCCACCGAGGATAAATTACGACCTGTAGGTCTTCTAAGCACCCCGTTATATTCCGTGGTCAGCTTTCTAAGGACATACTCCGGTGGACCAAGACCGGGGCTAGAGTAAAACACGATAGTTGCTCCAAATCTAGCTAACATATATGCCAGGGAATGTGTTGTTCTTCCATATTTCAAATCCCCGCAAAGCGCAATAGTCAATCCTTTAATCTTCCCCCTTGCTTTCTTAATGGTATAGATGTCGCATAAGGTCTGCGTGGGGTGCTCATGACTGCCATCCCCAGCATTTATTACGGGAACACCAGCATATTCAGCAGCCACTCTGGCAGCCCCTTCCCAGGGATGCCTGATAACAATTATATCGGCATATTTCCCAACCACTCTGGCCATGTCAGCGATGCTCTCGCCTTTAGACAACGAAGTTGTCTTAGTATCCACAGCACCGATGACACTGCCACCGAGCCTTTGCATGGCAGCTTCAAAAGATAATCGAGTTCTCGTGCTGGGTTCGAAAAATAGACTTGCCAGAATTTTACCCTGGCATAAATCTAACTTGCTCCCTTTACTATCCCGCATCTTATTCGCCAAAGAAAGGATACCTTCTACCTCACCGTTAGATACATCATTTATGCTTACCAAACTTCTGCCTGCTAGACTCATCTAATTCACCCCCTACCTATTTACCTTTTACTTTCCAGGCCAATTTCATTTTTTATCAATGCTACTCACTTCTCAGTTGAATTTGTTATAGCTACCCCATCCTCACCATCTACCTCTTTAACATACACCTCGACTTTCTCCGCCCGCGAGGTTGGTATATTCTTGCCTACATAGTCAGCTCGGACAGGAAGCTCACGGTGACCGCGGTCAATAAGAACAGCCAGTTGTATAGAGCTAGGGCGGCCTAAATCGATAAGCGCATCCATAGCTGCCCGAATGCTTCTTCCGGTATAAAGGACATCGTCTACCAAGACCACTTGTTTATCAGTTACATCAACGGGAATATTGGTGTGCTTAGCCGGTTTTGACTCCAGGAAAGAAACGTCGTCTCGATAAGAGTTAATATCCAGAACACCAACAGGAACCCGGACACCTTCAAAACCCTGGATTATATCGGCTAATCGGTGTGCCAACGGCACTCCCCGAGTCCACATGCCCACGATAAGAAGATTTTCAGCACCCTTATTCTTCTCTACAATCTCATGAGCAACGCGCACCAAAGCCCGCCCTATATCCTCCGAGGTCATGAGGAGCTTTCGCGGCATTAAAAAAGCCTCCTGCCACAGAACTGGCAAGAGGCTTCATTAGATTTTGCTAACCTTTGCGTTATCAAAACTCCCCTTACCAGCCTCTCCGGACTGATTTAAAGGTCTATATGATTTTACCAAATTTATACTAATGATGCAATAAATTACCCCCCCAAAAAAATAAATTGTATTTTCGCTAAATCAGATGTTAATATCGTCAGATAAGAAATATACCAATGGATTTCCCCTTAATTCCTTCGGGCACAGTTACTTCGGTGCCAGGATTTCTCGCTGGTGCAATCCATGCTGGAATAAAGGAAAAAGACGAACCTGACCTCGCCATCCTTTATTCCAAGATGCCCTGTGTTGCTGCTGGCGTTTTCACCACCAACCTGATTAAATCAGCCCCGGTCACCCTATCCCAAAGACACCTAACACAAAGAACGGCAAGGGCAATCGTGGTAAATTCAGGCTGTGCCAACGCTTGCCTTGGAGAACAAGGGGCAAAGGATGCTGCAGAAATGGCAAGACTAACTGCAGAAAAGTTAGGCATACCTTCCGAGGAAATACTTGTAGCCAGCACGGGCGTGATTGGAAAGCCACTGCCTATGAGCCAGCTCAGAAACGGGTTCCCGAAAGTAAAGCTCCGTCAAGATGGCGGTCATGAACTAGCCAGAGCAATGATGACCACAGATACTATGCCCAAGGAAATAGCACTTAAAGTTGAGACAAAAGAAGGTAAGTTTACCCTCGCCGGGGTAGCTAAAGGCGCAGGCATGATACATCCTGAATTAGCCACCTTGCTTTGCTTCATAACCACCGATGCTGCGATAGATGCTGATTTCTTGCAACAATCATTAAAGAAAGCGGTTGATGTTTCCTTTAACATGCTCAGCATTGACGGCGAAACCAGTCCTAGCGACTGTGTATTTTTGTTAGCTAATGGCTTGGCAAGAAATACTGGAATTAGCTTCAATAACGGCGAGGCTTTTCAAAACGCTCTAGGTGAAGTTTGCACTTATTTAGCTAAATCAATAGCTCAAGATGGTGAAGGAGCAACCAGGCTCATTGAAGTTACTGTGGAAGGAGCGGTAAATCAAACCGATGCACGCCAGGCAGCCCGGACCATTGTTGGCGCTCCCCTGGTGAAAACAGCGATACACGGCAGTGACCCTAATTGGGGACGCATTGCTGCTGCCGTGGGGCGAAGCGGAGCAAAGGTGACGGAAGGCAAACTGGACATCTATCTGAACGATATATGTGTTATGAAGCAAGGTCGCCCAATACCATTTGACCAAGATGAGTTGCGTGCATCTTTGGCAACAGCTAACAAAGTGCCTATCAAGGTGTATCTTAACCTAGGCGACGGCAGAGCCACTGCTTGGGGCTGTGACCTATCTGAAGAATATGTTAGGATAAATAGCGAGTATACTACTTGAGGACAGTAATGAAACTGCCTTCAACAAACTAAGCTTATTGTTGTATAATTAAGAAAGGAAAATGAAGGAAGCATCAAGGTATCTTAAAAATGCAAGGGAGATATTATTATCTGCTCCCAAAGAGGATAGTACCTATACCGATATTAAGCCTGTCCAAGAGGCATGTGGCACTGCATATCTTGCCGTACTTAAAGCTGTAGATGAATATTTGTTAGCTAAAGGCGTGGATAAAAAAGAATTGCCCAAATCTGTAGATGGGTATAGGGAGTTGCTGAGAAAGTATGCCCTTATACACAACGGGAAGCTAGTAAGAGAATTTGAGAAAGTTTATGATATTCTGCATATTGCGGGTTATTATAGAGGGCTTTTATGGGATGTGAATGTAGTTAAAGAGGCTTTTAAGGCCGCGGAGTCTTTTATTACTAAGCTGGAATAAAACTTTAATCCCTTATTCTTAAAGTGGAAATAACCCACGCAAAGCTGCAACATATTCATCAAACTAGACCTAGATTTAGAGATAATAAAGCCACTGCTTGGGGCTGTGACCTATCTGAAGAATATGTTAGGATAAATAGCGAATATACAACGTAACACCAGGTTACCTCGACGTATGAAACCACTGGTAGTTAAAATAGGCGGTAGCACTTTAGGCAACCGGGATACCGTCCTGAAGGACTTAGCAGCACTCCAAAAGCAAGGGATGCCCTTAGTGGTGGTTCACGGTGGTGCTCAAGAGGTTTCCCATTGGCTTGCCAGGCTTGGCATTCCCACGAGCTTCATAAATGGGCTGAGAGTTACCGATGCTGAGACCTTAAAGGTAGTTGCCGCAATACTTGGCGGCCTGGTTAATAAAGAGCTGGTGGTCGGCATTCAAGCCTTAAACGGAAAAGCAATAGGCATAAGCGGAAGTGATGGCAATTTGCTCCGGGCAAAGCTCAAAAACTCCGAGCTGGGCTACACTGGTGAAATTATAGCCACTGACCCTACCCCATTGAACATACTGCTACAATCAGGATATATGCCCGTGGTAGCACCAATAAGCTTTGGGGAAGTCAACGGGAAGTTAACATTGCTCAATGTCAACGGCGATACCGCTGCTGGAGAAATAGCTGCCGCATTAGCGGCACAGAAACTCATCTTCCTTACCGATGTTGATGGCGTCTACGACAGCTCCGGAAAGATAATTCCCAGACTTAATATTGATGAGGCAAACAAAATGCTCGCCCGTAGCACAGCCTCCGGGGGGATGTCTCCCAAGATAGAAGCGAGCCTGAAGGCTCTTTCATCAACACCCCTGGTGCGCATCATCAATGGCAAAATACCCCGCGCTTTACTCAACGAGATGGAGAACGGGATTGGAGGAACAAGCATTGTCCCAAAGTAACGACTGGCAAAAGCTGGCGGACAGGTTATTTCTAAACACCATAACCAGATTCCCCGTGACTTTAGTTCGTGGGGAAGGAGCCCGAGTATGGGATGACCAGGGCAAACAATATCTTGATTTCGTCGGTGGCTGGGCCGTTAATAGTCTGGGACACTGCCATCCTGCTTTAGTAAACGCTCTGGAAGAACAGGCTAAAACGCTTATCCAGGCATCCAACCAGTTTTATACCGTCCCGGCGATAAAGCTAGCCCAGCTTCTGGTGGAAAATAGCTGTCTTGACAGGGTTTTCTTCTGCAACAGCGGCACTGAGGCTAATGAAGGTGCGGTGAAGCTAGCTAGAAAATACGGCAAAATTCATCTCAAAGGTGCTTATGAAATTATCACGACCTATGGTTCCTTTCACGGCAGAACACTGGCTATGACTGCAGCTACAGGGCAACGTAAATTTCAGGACCCGTACACCCCTTTGCCTGACGGCTTCATAAACGTGGAGTATAACGACCTTGAAGCGATAAAGAGAGCCACAAATGAGAGAACCTGCGGGGTAATGCTGGAGCCAATTCAGGGCGAAGGTGGAGTCAATGTGCCAGATGATGACTATCTTAAAAAGGTGGAGGATTGGTGTCACCAGAAAGGAATCCTGTTCATTTTAGACGAAGTTCAAACTGGAATTGGACGCACAGGAACCCTCTTTGCCTATGAGCAATATAATGTCGAACCGGATATAATGACCTTAGCCAAGGGACTAGGAAGTGGCGTGCCAATTGGTGCCTTTTTAGCTAAAGAAAAAGCCTCGGTTTTCACTCCAGGTGAGCATGGCACCACCTTCGGCGGCAATCCATTGGTTTGCGCCGCCGCCTATGCTACCCTGAAATATATCATTGATAACGACATACCTGAAAAGGTTAACCGGGTAGGAAAGTATTTTATGACCGAATTAGAAACCCTGAAGCAGCAATTTGATTTTATTACCGAAGTAAGGGGCAAAGGACTCTTGATAGCTATGGAATTTGACCGCGAGATTGCTCAGGATGTGACTATGTCCTGCCTTAATAAAGGCTTGCTGATTAATAAACTAACGCCAAATGCTATCCGGTTTATACCTCCTCTTATCATCACTGAAAAGGAGGTAGATGAAGCAGTCAACATTTTGAGAAATATTTTCAATGAGAAAGGAAAGAAATGGACAAAGTAGTATTAGCTTACAGCGGTGGCCTGGATACCTCAGTAGCTATAAAATGGATTAAAGACAAATATAGTATGGATGTCATCACTCTCACCGTAGATATAGGCAATGTGGCTGACCTCGAAGCTATCAGGCAGAAAGCACTTAAACTGGGGGCGATAAAGGCATTTGTAATCGATGCCAGAGAACCCTTCGTTAATTCCTTTGTCTTTCCTGCCCTTAAAGCCAATGCTATTTACGAAGGTCAATATCCTCTAGCCTCAGCTCTTGGTCGCCCCCTTATTGCTCAATTACTGGTCGAGACAGCCAAAAAGGAAAACGCCGTAGCAGTGGCTCACGGATGCACCGGCAAAGGTAACGACCAGGTTAGATTTGATGTGAGTGTGGCCGCCCTTGCTCCCAAACTCAGGATAATTGCTCCAGCCAGAGAGTGGAACATGACCCGAGAGCAAACAATTGAATATGCCCAAAGTCATAATATTCCCATCCCTATCACTGTAGCCAGCCCCTATTCCATCGATGAGAACTTATGGGGCAGGAGCATCGAGTGCGGCGTTCTGGAAGACCCCTGGACTGAACCCCCTGACGATGTTTTCATCTGGACGAAGTCGCCCAATGAGGCACCGGACAAAGCTGATTACATCACCATAGGTTTCGACGAAGGAATACCAATAAGCATTGATGGGCAGCGACTGAGTGGCGTAGCACTTACCCAACAAGTCCATGAGATAGCCAGTAGACACGGCGTGGGCAGGATTGACCATGTGGAAAACAGATTGGTAGGCATAAAGTCAAGGGAGATTTATGAAGCGCCGGCAGCCACCGTGCTGACCAAAGCTCATCAGGCACTGGAAGCAATAACCCTGTCCAAAGACCAGCTTCGTTTCAATAATATTGTGGCTAGCCAATATGCTGACCTTATCTATAATGGGTTATGGTTCTCGGGACTCCGCCAGGATTTAGCCTGTTATGTGGATAGTTCCCAAAAATATGTTACTGGTGAAGTAAAGGTTAAACTTTATAAGGGCAATTGTCACATAGCGGGCAGAAAATCGCCTTACTCCCTCTACGATTATAGCTTAGCTACATATGACAAGGGCGATGCCTTTGACAAGAGTGCCTCCCCTGGCTTCATACATATCTGGGGGCTGCCAGTGAGAACTCAATCCCAAATCCAACCACGGGCACAACGAAGATAAATGTTACAAGGTAAAAACAAGCTAACAATAAATTACACTGCCTCTATTCCTTTTGACCAGCGGTTATATCGCCAGGACATCAAAGGCAGCATCGCCCATGCCAGCATGCTGGCAAAGCAAGGAATAATAACTGAGAGCGACGCTAAAGCGATAATCAAGGGGCTTAATTCTATTCGTGAGGAAATCGAGCAGGGCAAATTCCCATTCAGCACTGAGCTTGAAGATATACACATGAATATCGAAGCCAGGCTATTCGAGAAGATAGGCGATGTAGCCGGTAAGCTTCACACCGCCCGTTCCCGAAATGACCAGGTGACTTTAGATATGCGACTCTTCCTTAAAGAGGAGATTCCAAAAACTATAGACACCATAAAAGCCCTGCAATCCTCCCTTGTGGAACTAGCTGAAGTAAACAAAGAAGTCATCATGCCTGGCTATACCCATCTGCAGCAAGCCCAGCCAGTCCTTCTGGCTCACCATCTGCTGGCTTACTTTGAAATGTTCCAGCGAGATAAAGAAAGATTCTCTGATTGTCTGAAACGCACCGATGTCTTACCTTTAGGCAGCGGAGCTCTAGCTGGAGTAGCTTACCCCGTAGACCGTCAATTTCTGGCTCAAGAACTGGGATTCAGCGAGATAAGCAATAACAGCATCGACGCCGTTTCCGACAGAGACTTTGTGGTGGAATTCCAGGCAGCTGCTGCCTTAACCATGATGCATATTTCCCGACTGGCTGAGGAGATTGTTCTATGGTCGTCTAGTGAGTTTGGCTTCATAGAGATTGGCAAAGACTTCACCACAGGCTCAAGCATTATGCCTCAAAAGAAGAATCCTGATGTCGCCGAGCTAGCCAGGGGCAAGACAGGACGGATATATGGAAATCTAATGTCCATCATCACCACTATGAAAGGTTTGCCATTAGCCTATAACCGAGATATGCAAGAGGATAAACAGGGACTTTTTGATACCTTAGATACTTTGCATTCCACCTTAGAAATATTTGCTGAAATGCTGAAGACAATCAAAGTCAATACCAGGCGTGTCCGTGAGGCTATTAAAGATTACATTCTAGCTACCGATTTAGCCGACTATCTGGTGAAGAAAGGCATGCCATTCCGGGAGGCATATAGTGTGGTGGCTAAACTCAGCGAATATGCTATTAATAAGGGCAAGAACTTCCGAGAGCTTAGCTTAAAGGAATACGACAAGTTCTCCCCTCTCTTTACCGAAGACGTATATAATATAACTCTGGAATCATCCATAGCCGCTCGAAATGTCATCGGGGGCACTTCCCCACAACAAGTAGAGCAGGCGCTGAAAAAAGCAAGGGAATCTATATAAATGGTGCAAAAAGGAGATTATTTTAGAGAGGGATAACAATGTCAGTCACAATGTCGCTGCAAGATTTTCTAGGTCGACTCAAGGGAGTATATAAGAGCATAGACTTAAGAATTGCTGCTGCGAAAGCTGACAATGCTTGGCAAAACGCTCTGACAGTTGTGCGTTTTTCATACAAGGAGCCAAAAGAGGTTGAAAATCAACAGGAGGAGCTTGAGGGCAATTGGGGGAAGGTTAAAACCGAAAATTTCAGGATCGAATTTCTAGCAAGGCCCATTGACAAGCTAAGCGTTCTATGTAAACAACTCAACCAAGGTAGACTCGAAGCTCGTGAGATTAACGCCGAATTTGGGCGGAGCATTGACCTGCTTTCACTTAAGGGTAGATTTGATAATTACGGGCAGACAAGAAGGGAGAGCCATTCATGGCCATGTTTTGAAGCGCTCAATGGTGAGCATTGCCGCCTCCTTGACGAAGAACAGTTCCAAGCGGAGGTAAAGTCTCAAACTCTTCTTGATCCCTATACGCTGATATCTGAGCTACTTGAGGTAGACTTCGCTTCACATATATCATTAGACTTAATTGTGGCTGCTCCCTTCTACGCTGCCATTAAAAATGTCGACTTTGGGGAACAAAGATGCAAGATACAGGTTAAATTCCACAAAGATATAAAGACCTTAGCAGTTAGTGCCATTGTGCGGAGAGGTGATCGGGAAAACACCCCCCTTAGAGATAAAGCTCGCTCCACAATAGATTTAGAGGAAGCCGAAGAACTAGACGAATATATGAGACTCTGGACAAAACAACATAATTTGTTAGAGGCAACACCTGCTGACTATCTGTCCGTAAATCTGATACAAACAGAACCGACTGCCCTAGATATTGAGAAGCCATCCTTTCCTACGCAGATAAGTCGGCTTCTAGAATCAAAGAGACCTGAGAAAGCTCCGTTAGTGGCAGCTTGTCGTCGGTTCCTTACTGAAGACGAGCTTGAGCAGTATCTTACCAAGACTGTTAAAGCTCCTTCGCCATATAAGGAAGGCAAGAAGGATGCAAGCGCTACTTTTGAGCTTGCAGTAGCGTGGCTTTTGGGCCTTTGCGGCTTTAATATTGTTTGGCTCGGCCAAACCAAACATGAAACACTGAAGGAAGACAAAGTAACACGCTTTAGCATAGATATGTTGGCTTCCCATCAGGAAAGCAAAAGTTTGTTGCTCTTGGTAGGTTGCACAATTGGCAGCCCTAACAACAAGGATATTGATAGTCTTAAGTCTGTCCACAGGATATTGCAGGACGAAGTCTTTAAAGATACTCAGGTTCAAGTAAAGCCCTTTGTTTTCTCCGCAGCACCAGACTTAAGCGATAAGGAAAGGGATGGTGTTAAAGTGCTTGACGGAGGTGATATTAGGGGTATCTTAAACTATGTGAGACAAGGCCAAATACAGCGCGCCTTAAACGAATATTTCGGTCACGAGCTAGGCTTTAAGATAGGGTCATGAATATGAACACCAATAGAATTGGACATTTAGAAGGATACACGATAGTAGAAACTCAAAAGTGAAAGCAAACGTAAGGCAGCTGAACTTATTCCCCACCATAGAAAGGGGGCAATTAGAGGGAAAATACTCCTCTTTGATAAAGGAAAGACTTGATTTTCGCTCATTTCTCGGATTCAGGCTTAATAAAGCAGAGCCCATCTTCAGATGGTTCAGGTTTAAGGAAGCTTTCTCTGGGCGGCTTGTTGAGGAAATATTAACTAATGAGTGGAAGCTCCCCCCCGATTCTTTAATCTTTGACCCATTTGCTGGCTGTGGGACTACTTTGCTTACTTGTCAGCAGTCGGGGTATCCAGCTATCGGGATTGACATTTTACCTATAGCCGTCTTCGCCAGTAAAGTGAAGCTACATGCTGAATATGATTTGGATGAATTGAGGAGAACTGCTGATGAACTCCGAAGCAAGCCTTTCTCCTCCACAGGTAAATCCTTCCCAAGAATTCGAATTATTGACCTCGCTCTCCCTCAAGAAGCCCAAGAGAAGCTTCTCTTTTACCGGGAGCAAATATCGAATATTCAAGAACCTTCAATTCGTGATTTCTTAATGCTAGGGCTTTTAACAAGCATTGAGGAAGCCAGCTATACCTCTAAAGACGGACAATTCCTGAGACTTGTAGAAAGGCCGCCACAATCGGTTGAGGCGATTTTTGAAAGTAAACTAGAGGAGATGCTTGCTGATTTAAACAAACTTGATGGAACGAAACAGGGGTCTAAAACTCAGATTTTCCTAGGAGATGCTCGCAGGCTTCCTATTCAAGCTCTGAGATATAAAGGCAAGGTATCAGGAATCATTACTTCTCCTCCTTACCTAAATAGGTATGACTACTCTAGGACTTACGCTTTAGAACTGTGTTTACTCTACAATGAGCAAGGAGAGCCGTGGGTTAAAGACTTTGAAGGCCTCAAAAATATCCGTCATAGCCTGCTTCGCTCTCATATTGAGTCATCGCCCACTCCCACCAATTCAGTAAAAGTCCCTGCTCTGGAAGAAGTGTTAAATTGCCTTGAATTAAAACAGCTTAATAACCCTCGTATTCCTATAATGATTGAAGGCTACTTTGAGGACATGAATCTAGCAACTCGGGAGATGGCAAAGATGCTTAAGCCTGGAGGGTTAGTTGCTTTAGTGGTAGATAACGTCCGATTTGAAGGAGAATTGATCCCCGTTGATTTAATCCTCTGTGAGATAGCAGCGAAGCATAAATTAAAGGCTCTTGAAGTTAGAGTAACAAGATATAAAGGGAATAGCTCTCAGCAGATGGGACGGTATGGAAGAGTTCCAGTGCGAGAAAGTATAGTTTTCTGGCAGAAGGAAATTCCCGGAGGGAATGATGACCTCTCCTAAAGAAATAGCTCAGACCCAATACAGCTTGAGAGCTTTTTTCTTTTACCGTGCTCGCAAAACATTTCGAACTCTATGTGAGCTTGTAGAGAAAACTGACTTCACAAAATATGATTGGAGTCATTTTCAGGAACTGGGTATTTCTAAGCCGAGTTGGAAATATATTCAAAAGAACAAAATCCATCCTTCTTTGATTTTCTGTCATCCTCAGCTTATTATGGATACCCCTGTTTTGGTAGGATATTATCGCTCTCTGGCTCTATTACCTCAGAAGGGACTGGGAAGACTTGCTTTTAGCACTAAAAGCCTCGAGGAGGGGGAAAAACGAAGTTTATCCAAGATTAAAGCCACGCAAATTTCAAAAGTAATTAATAACCTTATCAGCTCACTTATAGATAGTGATCCAAACTTCTCCGTTGAAGAGATACGGTTAGCGGCTCAAGCAAACTTAGGAACGCAGATTAATGGCTCTTGGCGAAATGAGATAGGAAACGAAGGAAGCCGACGCGTTCATGCGATTATACTGAAGCATTTCTTGGACAAGACTCAAATTTTAGAGATTATCCTGAAAGATGGTACTATTGCCCCTCCTGCTAGAATTCCCGCTTCAGTTGACGATGTTGCAGGTCTTAAGCTTGTGAATGGATATAAAGTTCTTTTTGGCACTGAACCGGATATATCTATTCGGAATCCTCAAGGTGTGTTAGAAGGAGCGATAGAGATAAAAGCCGGGTTAGATCCAGCAGGAGCGTTAGAAAGATATGGAGCAGCAAAGAAGTCCTTTGACAAAGCTTTGAGTGAGAACAAAGCTGCTATAACCTTTTACGTCGCCAGTTCCCCTATGCTTACCGCTGCTGTTATGGATGCTATAGCCGGTGATCGGCTGGTTAGGAAAGAGTTTAACTTAACCGAGATCTTTGTTAATGATACGGCAAGGGAAGAATTCTTAAAGGATTTTGACTGGGTGAGTCATTTGTAAGCTTTTTAGCGAAATGAAAACTAAGGTTAAATTAGCGCCATCAATTCTTAGTGCTGATTTTGCTCGGCTTGGCGAGCAAGTTGCCGAGGCTACCAGAGCAGGCGCTGATTATATTCACATCGACGTTATGGATGGTCATTTTGTGCCTAACATCTCCATTGGTATTCCCATAATAGCTTCCCTTCACTCCTGGACCAACCTACCGTTAGATGTCCACCTCATGATACAACACCCTGAACGCTGTATTTCCCAATTTGCTAAATCCGGCGCTGATATAATCACCATCCATGTCGAAGCTTGTTCATCTCTTCACCGGGTGATTCACTCAATAAAGGAATTAAACGTAAAAGCTGGAGTAGCGTTAAATCCCGCTACCACATTAACTTCTGTAGAGGAAATTATCCCCTACGTTGATTTGATTCTGATTATGAGTGTTGAACCTGGCTATGGAGGACAGAGTTTCATCCCATCATCGCTGGACAAGATATCGAGGTTACGCAAAATGCTGGATAACAAAAAGAGCAACGCTGAACTCGAGGTTGACGGCGGCATCACCATTGATAATGCAACGAGCATAGTCCAAGCTGGAGCCGATGTCCTGGCAATTGGAAGCAGTATATTTAACGCCAAAAAGGGAATAAGCCAGGCAATGCAAATGTTTAGAAAGGCGGTAAGTTAGCGTGCTTCCTTATACTGGGTGCGCAAGCAACGGGTGCAGATATTTACTTTTCCCTTTTTGCCATTTATTATAATAGTAGCGCGATGGACATTAGGCAGCCAGCGTCGCTTGGTATGCCGCTTGGAATGGCTTACACTATTACCAGAATGAGCTCTTTTCCCACAAATATCACATTTCATAAGATACTCTCCACCTTTCTATCTTACCTTGTATAATGATGTTATCATAATACTTATGTGGTAAGCAACGGAAAAATGGAAGGAAATTCAGTTACAGGGCAACGATTCAAAGAGATGTTTGATGCCGGAACTGCCTGGTTGGAAAAGTGTGTTCCTGAAATCAACGCCATAAACGTCTTTCCTGTCCCTGACGGAGATACCGGGACCAACATGCTGCTTACCATGCATTCTGCCATGGAGGCGGTACATCAAAACCATGATGACGATGTTTCAGCGATAGCCGAAACCATTGCTCAGGGTGCACTGATGGGAGCTCGAGGCAACTCAGGCGTGATACTGTCCCAATTCTGGAAAGGCTTCGCCAAAGGATTAGATGGTAACAAGCAACTTAGCACTAAAGCTTTAGCCAGAGCGCTATCGGAAGCATCGCAAGCTGCCTATGAAGGGCTTGTCAATCCAGTGGAAGGCACCATGTTAACGGTGCTTTATGATTCAGCCAATGCTGCTAAAGCTGCTGCAAAAGCCAATCCCAGAAACCTAATCAAAACGCTCGATACTGCCGTGGAGGCAGCCAAAGGCTCGGTAGCCAACACACCTAACCTGCTACCTGTGTTACGGGAGGCAGGCGTGGTGGATGCCGGTGGTCAGGGTTTGTATGTTCTCCTCGAGGGCGCACTACTCTACCTTAAAGGCGAAACCGATACGCTAAAGCAGCGAAAACCGCAGTTGATTCCCACAAGCGCACCATTAGCCTTGGGGATAACTCAGATGCCCGCCGAGGTAGAGGTTCCCTACGGTTATTGCATCAATTTCCTATTGGAAGGGCAAAATCTTAACCCGAAAAAGATCAAGGAAAACTTGAAAAAGAAGGGACAGTCCCTGGTAATCACCGGTAATAACTCTAAAATTAAAGTCCACCTCCATAGCTTCAAACCTGGCGAGATAATTGACTACGCCACAAATCAAGGAGTATTGCACCAAATAAAAATTGATAACATGGATGACCAATATGCCGAGTTCATCAAAATGCAGCGAAAAAGATTGCCCCCGCTAGATACCGCTATAGTAGCAATTGCTCCTGGTGAAGGTCTTTTCAAAGTATTCAAAAGCCTGGGAGCCACTATCATCATCCCGGGCGGACAAACTATGAATCCAAGCGTCCGTGAGCTGCTGGAAGCAGTGAATTCAGCTCCATCAAATAATGTTATATTACTGCCCAATAATAAGAACATCATCGTCGCCGCCTTCCAGGTTCAACCACTAACCTCAAAGAATGTTAAGGTGATACCCACCAAAACCATACCTCAAGGCATCTCTGCTCTGCTCTCCTTTAACTACGATATGAATCTGGAGAAGAATGCTTCCACTATGGAAGAAGCGATGAAAATGGTGAAATCCATAGAAATCACTAAATCAGTTCGGAAAAGTCAAATCAATGGTATGAACATAAAGAAGGGAGAATTTATTGCTGTTTTAGATGACAAAGAGCTGCTAGCCAGTGGTAAAAAGGTTAAAGATGTCATTACCAATGCTCTGGACAAAGCAGAGGTTAAAAATGCTGAACTGGTAAGTATTTACTACGGCGCTGAAACTAAACCCGATGAAGCTGAGAAAATAGCCAGCGAAATTCAAGATGAATTTTCAGTTGAAGTTGAAACAGTTCAAGGTGGACAACCCTACTATAACTATATAATTTCGCTGGAATAAAAATTTGGAGGTTATTTATTTGTCATTGCGAGGAGCGTAGCGGTTGCGAGTCGTAGCCGAAGCAAACTGGAGCATGAGATTCCTCGTTTCACTCGGAACAAGCTCCGCAATCTGGAAAGGAGATTGCCACGCTTCGCTCGCAATGACAGAGGGGAGTTGCTAAACAATAAAATTTTTGAAGTATGCCATGGTTATCGAGGAGGACGCATCGGCAAGACACAAGCTTTCCTGGGTGATTTACTCAAGGTAAATCCTATTCTGGGAATAAAGAATGGAGACACCTTTCCTATTGCCCGAGTTCGTAGTCGAGCACAAGCTATAGACTTTCTGGTAAATTTCGCTAAAAGCTTCAAAAAGGTAGAGGCTTTGGCTATTGAAGACGTTACTACCTCAAACGAGCTGGAAATACTGGGCCAGCGTCTCCAGGGACTGGTGCCCCAAGAACGTTTCTATCGCTCAAAGGTAAGCCCGGTAGTTGGCACACATGTTGGTCCCCATGTCTTAAGTGTCTCTGCCCTAGAAGGAGAATAAGGTTTGGGACAGCCCCCCAAAGAAACGAGCATAAACTCACTCCGAAGAGTCCTGGAATTAGAATGTAACAAGAGATATTCCGATAAAGCGGTAATCGGAGGATTGGATAAGTTCCTCCGAAACCAAGAAGGCAAAGTCTTACAGGGCATAGATAACCGAGAACTTTTAATGAGCTTTAATAATCTGGGGTTAGCTAAATCTAATTACAGTTCCTGGGATGTAAACAAACGTGAACAGTGGATAGCAACTATACTGGAATGGATAGGCAAAGTAGAAGAAGCAAGGGAGAAGAAAAAGTTAACCACACCAGCACTGGGTAGACCCCCCACGGTTGGTAAAACACGCCAGATCGAGAAAGTATCTCCCGAACTGGATTCACCAATAACCTTAATCAGAGGTATCACACCTAACACAGCCACTAAATTTGCCAAGCTTGGCGTAAAAACCCTGTATGATTTACTTTACTTCCTTCCTCGTCGTTATATCGATTACAGCCAGAGAAAAGCCATCGCTGAACTCGAAGAAGGTAAAGAACAAACCATTATAGCAACGATATGGCAATCCAAAGTGGTCACTCTGGGTAATCGACAGGGCACAGAGACAATTGTCGGCGATGAAACGGGTAATATCCGGGTAGTGTGGTTTAATCAACCTTATCTGGCAAAGAACTTTCGTACTAATGCCAGGATAGCAATTAGCGGGATAGTTAGCTCATTTAAGGGACAACGGGTTTTTGAGTCTCCAGAATGGGAACTCATCCAGACCAAGGAACTAATCCATACCGCTCGATTAGTCCCCATTTACCCGTTAACTTCCGGTTTATATCCTCGCCAGGTAAGGAAATGGACAAAGGAGGCTGTAGATAGTTGGGCATGGCAGCTTGTTGAGTTCCTACCCTCAGAAATAAAGAAACGATGTCAACTTCTAGATTTGTCTCAAGCAATTACCCAGGCTCATTACCCTGACAATCACCGAGTAGCAGAGGAAGCAAGAAAACGTTTAGCCTTTGATGAATTGTTTCTACTTCAATTGGGTCTACTGGCAAGAAAGCAAAATTGGCAGGAAGGTCAGCCCGGCAATGCTTTTAATATCAACCAAGTGCTACTTAAAAAGTTCTTAAGTTATCTACCATTTACTTTAACGCATGCCCAACAGCGAGTGCTCAGCGAGGTCTTGCTTGACCTCAAACAACCAAAAGCTATGTCGCGGCTTCTCCAAGGAGAAGTAGGCAGTGGCAAAACTATAATTGCTACTCTAGCGTTACTAATTGCCGGCGATAATGGATACCAAGGGGCACTCATGGCCCCTACCGAAGTCCTCGCAGAGCAACATTTCGACAACATTTGTAACTATTTAGCCAAAGCTAGCACACAACCCCAGCCATCATTACAACCCCGTATTAAATACGGGGACAGCAATGTTCGCTGCTATGGTGGTATTCTTTCGCAACCAATCACCATTGCCTTGCTTATCGGCAGCCTTAGCGAAAGTGAAAAGGAAGAGCTGCATAATAAAATCAGACAGCACAAAATTGACATTGTCATCGGCACTCACGCTCTCATCCAGGAAGAGGTAGAATTCCCCAAGCTAGGACTAGCGGTGATAGATGAACAACAACGCTTCGGCGTTTTGCAACGCTCAGCATTGCGGCAAAAAGGATTCAACCCACATATGCTAGTTATGACCGCTACACCCATCCCGAGAACCATGGCATTGACTATTTATGGAGACCTTGACCTTTCTATTATTGACGAATTGCCTCCGGGACGGGCAATCGCTAAAACAAAATGGCTTGAACCACAATACCGAGGAAAGGCTTATTCCTTCATCCACCGCCAAATAAATAAAGGAAAACAAGCTTTTATCATTTACCCCTTGATTGAAGAATCGGAAGTAGTGGAAGCAAAAGCAGCTACCACAGGATATGAGTGGCTAAGCAAGGAGGTTTTTCCGAGCTTCAAACTGGGGCTGTTGCATGGGCGAATGCCTGCTGCCGAGAAAGAACAAGTGATGCGACGCTTCCGCAATAGAGAACTTGATATCCTGGTATCAACCTCAGTGGTTGAAGTTGGCATTGATGTGCCTAATGCTAACGTCATATTAATAGAAGGTGCCGACCGATTCGGACTGTCCCAGCTTCACCAATTTCGGGGGAGAGTAGGTCGTGATAAAGAACAAGGCTACTGCCTGCTCATCCCTGAAAGAAGCTCACCTGAAGCAAAAGAGCGCCTTGAGTTAATGGAAAAAATTCAAGATGGCTTCAAACTAGCCGAGGAAGACCTGAAGCTGCGAGGGCCAGGAGAATTCTTTGGCACACAACAAAGTGGCTTGCCTGAACTCAAAATAGCTAGTATAACAAACATGCAACTTCTGGAGACAGCGCGGCAGGAAGCAACCTCCTTGTTCAAAAATAATCCCGATGCAGTGAAAGATAGAGACTCTCCCCTTGGTGAGAAATTAAGCCGAGTATGGCAAGGAAATATTGAATGGAGCTAATATGTTTAAACAAAAGATAGCCGATTGTCTACAAGAAGCAGTAGCCAAAGCCCAACAGGAAGGTAGTCTTGCTCCGGGAACACTACCTGAGATAACTATAGAGCATCCTCAAAACCCTTCCCATGGGGATTTTGCTTCAAACCTTCCCTTAAAGCTAGCTCGGATAACCAGGATGCCCCCTTTAGTCATTGCTGAGAAAATATTGGAGAAAATGTCACTCCCTTCCGAGATTGACCATGCCACTACAGCCCCGCCAGGATTCATTAACTTTACCTTGCGGAATGAATGGCTTATCAAGCAAGTAGAAGCTATACTCGCTGCCGCCGACTCATACGGAAATCTCACCTTAGGCACAGGTAAAAACATCCAAATCGAGTTTGTTAGCGTCAATCCCACAGGACCTCTTCATGTAGGTCATGGGCGCGGTGCTGTTCTAGGCAGCACCTTAGCTAATGTCCTTTCTACCGCTGGTTATCTTGTGGAAAAGGAGTATTACTTAAACGACATTGGCAATCAGATAGAACTCTTCAGTCATTCACTCTATGTTCGTTATCTGCAATACTTCGGTAAAAAGATTGATATGCCTCCTGATGGCTATTATGGCAATTATATGATTGACATGGCAAAGGAAATCGCCGAAGAACATGGAGATAAGTTTCTCAATATGCCCCAGAAAGAAGCAATCGAGGCGATCACCGAAATCGGGCTTAACAAGATAATAAATAACATCAAAGGGGACCTTCATTTATTAAACGTGGAGTTCGATGAGTGGTTTAGCGAAAAAAGCCTCTACGAGGGTGAGCAATACAACAAAGCCATGGCATTACTGGAAAGTGGAAACTATGTGGCTAAAAAGGAAAATGCCGTTTGGTTTGAATCAAGCCTACTAGGCGAAGATAAAGATAATGTGCTAGTCAGAAGTAACGGCTCGCCCACCTATTTTGCCTCCGATATCGCCTATCATTACAACAAGTTCATGGAGCGGAATTTTGACACCGTGATTGACATCTGGGGAGCTGACCATCAGGGACATGTCCCCCGGATGAAAGCAGTAATTAAAGCCATCGGGCAAGACCCGGAGCGACTCAAGGTGATAATATGTCAGCTGGTTACCCTTCATCGCGGAAAAGAAATGCTCAAGATATCCAAGCGAAGTGGTGACCTCATCACCCTGCGTGAGGTGATCGACGAAGTAGGAACAGATGCTTGCCGCTTCTTTTTCTTATCCCGTTCCGCCGATAGCCAAATGGACTTCGACCTGGAGTTAGCTAAAAAACAGTCAGCAGATAATCCTGTTTACTATGTCCAATATGCTCATGCTCGAATTGCCAGCATCATTCGGCTCGCTCGGGAACGAGAGATAGACTACAGCCAGGGAGATGTCTCCCTGCTCTCCACTGAGCCAGAGCTAACCTTGATTCGCCATTTAATAATGCTCCCCGAGATAGTAGAAAGAGTAGCTATCAACCTTGAGCCCCATCACCTACCCTATTACGCTCAAGCACTGGCTACCGTGTTCCACAGCTTCTATAAGCAGTGCCGGGTTGTCTCCCAGGATGAGGCATTGACCCAAGCCCGGCTTAAGCTGGTCAGGGCAACTCAAATCGTCCTAGCTAAGGTGCTCTACCTTATGGGTATGACCACCCCTGAAAGAATGTAACCAGCTGAACCATCCCTACCATACAGATAGCAATCCAGTCAAAAGTCCCCTCTCCCTTGACAGGAGAGAGCTAGGGTGAGGGTGAAAGAGGTCATTGCGAGCGCTCCGCCTCCTGTCATTCTGAGCGGAGCGAAGAATCTCAAGATGCTCAGGACAGGCTCCGCGAAGCAATCTCACGAAAACTAAAGCCCTTCCTTTTTATACTGCTTAGCTAATTCAATGTAAGCTATTGACCCCAATTGTGTCCATAATAACTGTTCCTGCGAAACTTCTTTTTTTACCTTGCCAGGTACGCCGGCAACAAAAGACCTATCGGGAATCTTCGCCCCCTGCCCCACCAATGCGCCCGCAGCAATGATACAAAAATCACCAATCTCAGCATCATGAAGTATGGTGGCATTTATTCCAATGAGAACATTATTCCCGATTTTGCGAGCATGGTTAACGGCACCATGTCCGATAACTACGTTTTCTCCAATCACAATATCCTCAAACCCATCAAGCGACCCTGAGTGTATAACACAATTATCTTCCACGATAGTATTATCGCCGATTGTTATTTTACCAAGGTCAGCTCTAATCACTGCCCCAGGCATCACCACACAATTTTCGCCAATCGCCACATCGCCAATAATATAAGCTGTCTTGCTGATAAAAGCCGAGCTGGCTATCCTTGGGGTCTTACCGTTAAAGCTCTTGA
>MNYD01000039.1 GCA_001872925.1 Dehalococcoidia bacterium CG2_30_46_19
AAAATTTAAGCCTGCTTTTGGCTTAGAATGCAAGGCGATAAAGAAAGTAAGAGATGAGATGGGACTTTCTAATGTCAAGGTGATGGTGCCTTTTTGTAGAACGCCAGAAGAGGGGAGGAAAGTGATAAATGCAATGGAGGAATTCGGTCTAAAACAAGAGGGGAATGGATTAGAAGTATATGTTATGTGTGAAATACCATCAAATGTGGTTTTAGCTGAGGAATTTGCAGATGTGTTTGATGGGTTTAGCATAGGGTCGAATGACCTAACGCAATTAACACTTGGTTTGGATAGAGATTCTGAATTTGTTTCCCATATATTTGATGAAAGAGATGAAGCAGTGAAAAGACTTGTTAAGCAAGTCATAGAGGCTGCGCATAAACACGAGCCAAGAAGGAAGATAGGGATATGTGGTCAAGCCCCTAGCGATTTCCCTGAATTTGCTGAGTTCTTGGTCGAGTGTGGGATAGATTCGATGTCTTTGAACCCGGATGTGGTGCTGAAAACGAGGTTGGATGTAGCAGAAGTGGAGAAGAGAATAAAGGCTCGGGAGGCAAAAAGAGCATCTGCGGAGCATGATGTGCAATGAGCTTCATATACGGGAGCAAGCAGAGCGAAAAGAAGAGGCTCTTTCACATTATGCTGCTAAAAGTAAATCTAGTCGCGGCAGAATAAGCTGGGAGGAACCATGTCCGATAAGGACTTGCTTTCAACGTGATCGCGACCGCATCATTCATTCTAAAGCCTTTCGGCGGCTTAAGCATAAGACACAAGTATTTATCGCTCCCCTAGGGGACCACTATGTAACCAGGCTTACTCACACTCTGGAAGTTTCTCAAATTGCTAGGACTATATCACGGGCTTTGAATTTAAACGAAGATTTAACCGAAGCCATCGCCTTGGGACATGATTTGGGACATACCCCTTTTGGTCATATAGGTGAGCAGATTTTAAATGAGCTATGCCCTGAGGGTTTCAAACACAATGAACAAAGCCTGCGAGTGGTTGATTTGCTGGAGAATGATGGACATGGGCTCAATCTTTGTTGGGAGGTAAGAGATGGCATTCTTAATCATTCTAAAGGTCAGGTCGATATCTTGGGGGAAGGATGGGCAGATATTGGCACTATGGAGGGACAAGTATGTAAGATAGCTGATGTGGTAGCTTATATTAACCATGACGTTGATGATGCTATAAGGGCTGGCTTTATTACCCAAAACGATTTACCTAATTCAGTGATAGCTACTTTAGGCTCGACACGCTCGCAGCGAATCAACGCCTTGGTTTGTGATATTATAAGCTATTCCTGGGCGGTTAGCGGGGAGAATAGAGGTGGTGAACCAAGTATAGGCATGAATCCGAGTATGCTTCAGGCTAGCAATGAGTTGCGGCAATTCTTATTTGATAAGGTATATCGCCCTAGTTTAGAAAGCGAAGATGCTAAGAAAGCTAGGAAAGTAATGCAACTATTATATTCTTATTTTTTGAAACACGAGGATAAACTGCCTTACGAATTTGCCTTATTAAGTGATAACAAAGAACGGAAAGTCGCTGATTATATTGCCGGGATGACTGACCAATATGCATCACGCCTAGCTGAGGAAATATCCCAATGAGCGTGATCAACGATGTAAAACAAAGGGTAGACATTGTAGAGGTAGTGGCCGATTACGTGCCTTTGCAGAAAGCAGGGCGTAATTTTAAAGCATTATGTCCATTTCACAGTGAAAAAAACCCTTCCTTCTTCGTTTTCCCGGACCAACAGACCTGGCATTGTTTTGGTGCTTGTAATACAGGGGGCGATGTTTTCTCATTTATTATGAAAAAGGAGGGGATTGACTTTGGTCAGGCTCTTCATCTTCTAGCTCAAAGGGCTGGCATAGTTTTAAGGGAAGCTACAGAAACAGAGAAAGCCAAAGATGAGGAAACAAAGAGATTATTTGAGATTAATGAGCGTGCAAGCGAATATTATCATCACCTGTTACTAGATACCGCGGTAGGTAAGAAGGCCAGGAGTTATCTTGATAGCAGGAAAATCACTCTGGAGACTATTAAGAAATTCCGACTTGGTTTTAGCCCCGATGATTGGGAGGCAATTAAAAAAATTTTGATTAATAAAGGTTATGAACAAAAAGACCTATTTGATGTTGGTTTGATAATAGAGAAAGAAGATGGGGGTAGCTATGATAGGTTTCGCGAGCGGTTGATGTTTCCCATATGGGATATTAAGGGTCGCATTATTGGTTTCGGCGCCAGAGCACTGGATGACTCGCAACCTAAATACATCAACTCACCGCAGACAGTGATTTTTGATAAAGGGAGCAACTTTTATGGAATTGATAAAGCTAAGGACATTATCAGAAAGGAAAATTTAGCCATAATTGTGGAAGGCTATATGGATGTCCTCGCGGCTCATCAAAATGGTTGGCAGAATGTGGTTGCCTCAATGGGGATTTCTTTAACTGAAAGGCAAGTGAATATTCTCAAAAGGTTAACCAAGAATATAACTTTAGCCCTTGACGCCGACATAGCTGGTGAGGAAGCTACCTTACGGAGTGGGGAGATATTAGCTCGTTCTCTGGATAGAAAAGCGATTCCGGTGCCGTTATGGACTGGATTGGTTAGATGTGAGGGTATTCTTGATGCTGAAATAAAGGTCATTCCTTTGCCTTCAGGTAAAGACCCTGATGAAGTAATAATTGAAACCCCGAAGCTTTGGCAAAGTATGGTAACTCAAGCTTTGCCCATATTGGAATTTGCTCTTGAAGTGGTGATAAACAAAGGCGATTTCAATAAAGCTGAAGACAAATCGTTGGCAATACAGAAGTTATTACCTTTGCTTTATGAAGTAAAGGACCCTATAAGGCAAGCTCAATATGTGCAGAAGATGGCGCATCTGTTGAAATTGGATGAATCCACCTTGATGGCAGTATTAAGGAAGATGCGTGCCACTAAAGGCAAGCAGTTGATTGAAGTAAATCACTCGCGTCTTTTCCGTCGACTCGCATCAAGTCCGATTGAGGAAATTTGTTTAGCATTATTGTTTCAATATCCTGAATATCGTGATGTAGTTCAGGAATTAGAGCCGGAGTTTTTTGTATACACTGAGAATCGCGAGCTATTTAGTAAATGGCAACAGTCTCAAAGCATTTCTGAGCTCAAAGAGAAACTTGACACGAACCTATTAGAACATTTAAACTATTTATTGAATAAAATTTTTCCGCCTGAGGCTCAAAAAGCTGATAGACGGCGTGAACTGACTGATTGTGTTCTCCGGTTGCAAGAGAGGCATTGCAGAAGTCTAGAAGCTAAGAAGGAAGCAATACTTAATCTTGAGAGGGAGACAGAAGGGATTGATGCAGAGCTTGCCAAATTGGAAGAGCAAGGAATAGCTTCCAGTCAAAGAATCAGAGAAATTTTCATCAAACAGTCGAGAGCAGGAAAAACAGGGGGAGTTAATTGATGGATTCGGTGAAGGACGAAATGACTGATGAGGATGAGGGAGTTGAAGAGGAGACACCTGTTGCTGAGGAGGAAGCTGAGGAGGAAGCTGTTGCAGTAATCCCTGAAGAGGTTAAACCAGAACCAGAGATAGGTTTAGAAGAACATGAAATAATTGATGATTCAACTCGGATGTATCTTCATGAAATCGGCAGGGTAAAGCTACTAAAGGCTGCTGAGGAAAAAAAGCTAGCAAGCTTGATAGAGCAAGGTAGGTATTTAGTTAAATTTGAGGATACTTATTTTAACAAACATGGACGGTATCCCTCGGAGGTTGATACGGTACTTTACTTGCTCTCTCGGTTATTCCGAGCTTACCCCATTGTCAAGGTCGTTGGAAAGCATGTAGGCCTTGATTATTCAGGCAGCGTGATAAAAACGATAACCAACCCTAAATTCCGTGTTGCCATTGATGATGAAATTGACGCGGAGTTAGCTGAGGCAGTTGCTCAAGAGACAGGTAAGAGAGCTTCAGCAGTAGAAAACATAGTGGAGCTTTCCTTAAGCAGTTCTCTTTTGCCACCACAATCGCTGTCTGTCATCGGGAAGAAGGCTACTCTTAGAGGGATAAAAGCTTTGCTGTCCGATAAGAAGTTTATCTCCCGTCTAAAGCCTTATGCTGGTCAGTTCGGAGCTTATTTTGACCGGGTGAGGAAAGAAGCTGAGCGGGCGGAGAAGCACCTTACTGAAGCTAATCTGAGATTGGTGGTCAGCATTGCCAAGAAATATATTGGACACGGTATGTCCTTTCTTGACCTCATTCAGGAAGGGAACATTGGCCTTATGCGGGCTGTAGATAAGTTCCAATATAGAAAAGGTTACAAGTTTAGCACTTATGCTACTTGGTGGATCAGGCAAGGAATAACTAGAGCTATAGCTGACCAATCCCGCACCATCCGCATTCCAGTACACATGGTAGAGACAATAAATAAGCTGTTGCGAACGACTCGGCAGCTAACGCAAGAATACGGGCATGAACCAAGCCACGAAGAAATTGCTAGTTCTCTAAATTTAACCCCTGAGAGAGTAGAAGAAATTATGGATTTGTTTCGTCATGAGCCTGTATCTTTGGAGACACCGGTAGGCGAGGATGAAGATAGTCGGCTTGGCGATTTTGTTGAAGACCGAGCTAGCCCAGCACCAACTGAGGTAGCCTCACAACAGCTACTGAAAGAGCAAATAGAGAAAGTACTTGATGAACTCAGTGAACGCGAGAAAAGGGTAATACAGCTCAGGTTTGGGCTTAAAGATGGGCATCCTCGAACATTGGAGGAGGTGGGCAAAGAGTTTAGTGTAACTCGGGAGAGAATTCGCCAAATCGAAGCTAAAGCTTTGCGCAAGCTACGCCATCCCCAATATAGCAGAAAGCTTAGAGATTATCTGGAATGAGCTTATTTGAAGGGGATACCAAACATACTGGTCATATTCTTGGATGGTCTTCCCCGCATTAGCGTTTTGGTCAGTTTTTGCATCTGGTAGAATTGGTTAAGCATCTGGTTAATGTCTTGAGGCGTGGTGCCACTTCCCTGAGCGATTCGACGTCTCCGACTACCGTTGATGATGCGTGGATTGTGCCGTTCCTCGGTAGTCATGGAGAGAATAATCGCCTCTATCTTTGTTAAGCGTTTTTCTCCTTCATCCTCGGGCATATAAGAAGCTAATTTGGAAATGCCCGGCAACATCTCAATTAAGCTTGTTAAAGGTCCTATCTTGTGGATTTGGTGCAACTGCTCAAGAAGGTCGTTAAGGTCAAAGCTAGTGGTGCGCATTTTTCTTTCCAGTTCCCTGGCTTGTTGCTGGCTATAGGTTCTTTCAGCGTGCTCAATGAGGCTGAGTATATCTCCCATGCCCAATACACGGGAGGCAAAACGGTCAGGATAAAAAGGCTCGAGGGCGGTTATTTTCTCCCCAGTGCCGAGAAATTTTATGGGCACCCCGGTGACAAACCTGATGGAGAGAGCTGCCCCACCTCTGGCATCACCATCCAACTTTGTTAAGATAAGCCCGGTAAGCCCGATTCGGCGATGGAATTCCTGGGCTACTTTTACCGCCTCTTGCCCAGTCATGGCATCTACAGTAAGTAATACTTCTAATGGCTGTAGTTTGGATTTAATGTCAGCTAATTCTTGCATCATAGCTTCATCGATTTGTAGTCGTCCCTGGGTATCAATAATCACCCAGTTTGTGGCTGTTTGTTTAGCTTGTTTTAAAGCGTTGCAGCAAATGGTTATTGACAATGCGTTGGCATTTTCACTATACACAGGGATATTTTGTTGTTTGCCTAATAGTTTTATTTGTTCAATGGCGGCAGGTCGGCGGGTATCACCGGCTACCAGTAGCGGGTGTTGCCCCAAATTTTTGAGGTGGAAGGCTAACTTAGCTGCTGTAGTGGTTTTGCCAGAGCCTTGTAATCCAACAAGCAAAGCAACTGCTGGGGGATGAGCAATGGGAGCAAGCTTGCTCGGTTCATGTCCCAAGATGGCAATTAGTTCTTCGTAGACGATTTTAATAACTTGCTGGGCTGGTGTCAGACTTTGCGACACCTCTGTGCTGACAGCACGCTCTCTTACCCTGGATAGGAGCTCCTTTACTACCTTGAAATTTACATCGGCTTCCAGAAGGGATAAGCGCACTTCTCGTAAAGCAGTATCGATATCCTTCTCGCTAAGCTTGCCTTTGCCGCCAAGTTCATGAAATATTTTGGTTAACTTCTGAGTTAAAACCTCTAACATTGCTTTACATCAGCTTTCCCATACGATTTTTAATAGAGAGAGTAAGTCTATGTCCTCCAGGGTGTTGACTACTGCGCTGGCTTCAATTATGTCCTGTTGGGGATGACTGTGGCTCACCGCGAGACATTTCATACCAGCAGCTTTAGCTGCCTTAACACCGAGGGGAGAATCTTCAATTACGAGGCAATTCCTGGGATTAGTTTCCAATTTTTTGGCGGCTAAAGAGAATATTTCAGGGCTGGGTTTGCTTTCCGCTACTTCGTGACCTGAGACCACACAATTGAAGTACTCCTCTATGTGGAGTTCGCTGCTGATTAAATCTATATTTTCCTTTGGTGCTGAGGAAGCCAAAGCCATCTTTAAATTTCCCTTCATCATGTCTAGTAGCCTGGATACGCCAGGTAATAACTTAGCCTTCCCTTTTATCGTATTACGGAATTCCAGCTCCTTTTCCCGCGTTATGGTCTTGATATCTTCCTTGGGTATATCTTGCCCTAAAACACTGCGGACTATAAAGTCGTTTCTGGAGCCAAAAAGCTTGATGAAATCCTTTTCAGTAAACTTTACCCCTCTTCTGGAAAAGACCTCTTGCCAGGCAGCAAAATGGAAACGAGCCGAATCAACCAGCACACCATCCATATCCCAGATAATTGATATTCTTGTTTTTCCGACTATGTAAAACAAAGAGGTGTTTTCGGCTATGATTGTGCCATCTTTAAGGGTCAGTGTTCCTTTTGTTTCGGCTGCTCTATGTGTTTTTCGGATAAGTTGAGCGGAAATCTGGATTGTTTCACCAATAGGTGCTGGATGTCTGAATTTCACCTCGCTTGTGCCTGTGACGCAATTAATCCCATGACAAAGTATGGCGTGAGCATTCGCCTCATCAAGCAAGGTATAGAGGATGCCGCCGTGGGCAAAGCCATGCCACCCTTCATGAACCTGCTGCG
>MNYD01000057.1 GCA_001872925.1 Dehalococcoidia bacterium CG2_30_46_19
GGTGATGCCAAACCAGCGGTGGTGAGAATATTTGATGAACCTGAAACTGCAAGATACTTTGAAGAAATAGGGAACAAAGTAACGCTTATCTTCATCTCCGAAGGTGAAACAGACTTCGTAGAGCTTGAAGGCAAAACAATTAAGAGAATTGCTGAGGAAAATGGAGGAGCATCTACGGGGGAAAAGCCCGTTGATATATGGCTTGAAAAGCGGTTCGATATAGGTTTAGGTCCTATCATAATGCAACAGGGTGGAATTGTAGACACGATTGAGGTTGTTTCTCTATTCAAAGATGCCGCTAATCTCTATAGCGATATGGTTTCCGCAATGAGGGCAGTGGAGGGTGCTATATCGGTTTCGGGACATTTTTCACATTTTTACCGGGAAGGAGCTTGTCTCTATATCACCTTCGCTGGTTTTCCCAAAGACCCGCTCCGTTATTACAAGGATACCTGGACTGCTGCTATGGAAGCCACTTTAAGAAACAACGGCTCCATTAGCCACCACCATGGAATTGGATTCTGGAGAAAGGATTTCATGCAGCAGGAGCTAGGTCCCCACGGCGTAGAACTGCTCCGGAGAATCAAACTTGCGTTAGACCCAAATGGTATTTTGAACAAGGGAAAACTTATAGATGGAAAATAAAAAGGAATTGGAACAAATCACAAATTGTGCCCTGTGTGCCAATATGTGTAAACACGGTTGTCCGGTATATCTTGCCACAGGAAATGAAACAGTTACGCCTCAGAAAAAGGCGCGCCTCATTCTATATGAAAAGAAAGCGTTTATTGAGGATGAAAAGGGCTTTTTCGATGTGATGTTCCAGTGTGCCATGTGCGGGGCATGTAAACTAAATTGCCTTTACGATAATTTTGACCTCCGGGATTTTATTCAAAAAGAGCGAAACGAAGCTTTCAAAAAAGGCATCCTTCCTGATGAAACAAGGAAGAGGGTGGAAACATTTGCCAGGTTTGGTAATCCTAACGGTGAGCGCCGACTTATTCAAAAGGGAGAGGGAGAGATTGGTTATTTCATCTCTTGTTCTACATACAGTGACCAACAATTGCTGAAGGCGGTAGAGAGGATTTTGGCAAAGAATGGCGACCACGTTCAAGAATTCGGCGGTGGTGATATCTGCTGTGGTGCCCCTCTCTACTATGCTGGAGATTCGGAAGGTTTTAAAAAGGCAGCAGGAAAAATGAAGGAGAAAATTGAACAAAGGAAGCTCCAGAAGGTGATTATAAGCTGTCCAACCTGCATAAAAATGATGACGGAAATATACCCTGAGGTAGGCGTTCACCTTGATATTGAATTTATTCATATCACAAAATTTCTCCATACCCTCCTCAAGGAAGGAAAGATAACGGTAAACAAAGTAAATGCTACGGCAACTTTTCACGACCCTTGCATCCTGGCAAAAGAACTTGGAATTACCACAATTCCCAGGGATATCATTAAAATGCTTGGTTTTGAGCTCAAGGAGCCGATTTATTTGGGGAAGGAGGCTCATTGCTGTGGTGGGGTACCCGGAGGAAGAATTGGAGATAGCAAACTTGTCAGCAAGGTTAATGCAATGCGCATCAATGAGCTCAAGGAAACTGCCGCCGATGTTTATATCTCGGCATGTCCTACCTGTAAAGCTGTTTTATCCGATATGGATATGAAAGATATCGCTGAAGTTGTGGCGGAGCAGATTATCGATGGATGAGAAGAAGCTAGCAGGAACCATACAAGGCGAAATAGAAAAGACGACCAGCGAGAAAGCAACGGTCATTATTAAAGATAGCATTGCAAAATTAACCGGGCAATTCTCCTCCTATCAAAGCGTCGTAGATGCTGGACATATTGCCGCTAATTTTGAGCAAATCAGGGAGGTAGTAAATGAAATTGATCATCCCGGCAAGAAACCCTTCGTTCCACCCCCAAAGGTATCTGATGAACTTAACGGAAAGGAATTCGACGTTGTTATCGTCGGTGGAGGCATAATTGGCGTAGCAATCGCCAGAGAACTCTCACGATTTAACCTGAGTATTGCCCTACTTGAAAGGCATGAAGACCTGGGGATGGACCAAACAACACATAGCAACGCCATGGTACATCCTGCTTTCCTTACTGAACATGGCACGCTGAAGTGGGAGATGAACTATAAGGGAAATGCAATGTATGATGAAGTTGCCAGCCAACTTGATGTCGATTTCAAACGGATAGGGACGCTTGTTGTTTGTGAAAACCCCGAGCACGAGCTGATGATCCCGGTCCTGATGAACCTGACCAAGAAACACAAGGACCCGGTTCCCAAGGAGTTAAACCGGGAGGAATTGGATAAAGTTGAGCCAGGGCTGGCACCAAATATCAAAAGGGGCGCGCTTGTGTGGAACACAGGCATTATCTCTGTATTTGAGCTCATCGTTGCTTGTGCTGAGAATGCTCTGGCAAACGGAGTGCAGTTCTTTCTCGATACGAGCGTAATCGGAGTCCAAACCGAGGAACGAAGCATTAAAGCAGTAAACACAACAAGAGGCACCATTAAAACGCATATCTTAATCAATGCTGCCGGGCTGTATGGCGACAAGATTGCCGAATTTGCTGGAGATAGGTTCTTTACCATCCACCCCAGGAAAGGAGAAACAATCATCTTTGATAAATCTTACCAGCCGATAAGAACGGTTTTAGCTTCGTTTAGCATGGCGGGAGAGAGAGAGGGATATTCCAAGGGAGGAGGCCTCATCCCCACGATTGATGGCAACCTCCAGTTTGGGCCAACGGCAGAAGAGGTACAGGATAGAGAGGACGTTTCCACCACATCTATGGGGCGTGAAATATTATTTAATAAATTTGGGCTATTAACTGAGCAACTTAAGCCATACTATGAGAAACCTGATAAAAGTAAAATTATCGCTCATTTTGCTGGGTGTCGAGCAGCGACATATAAGGAGGATTTCATCATCGAGCCCTCTAAAAAGGTAAGGGGATTAATTCACGTTGTGGGTATTCAATCTCCGGGACTTGCAGCGATGCCGGCCATTGTCGAGAGGGTGAAGGAAATTGTGACCGAGGAGTGGCATCCCGCTGAGAATGCGCGATTTAACCCAAGAAGAAAAAGAATTAAACCTTTCTCGGGATTGGATGACAAAGAAAGGGAAGAACTTATCCGAATAAACCCTCTATATGGGCATATTGTGTGCCGTTGTGAGCATGTGACCGAAGGTGAGATTGTAGATGCACTTCACAGAGGCATTCCAGTAAGAAGCATCGATGCCATTAAAAGGAGAGCAAGGGCAGGCATGGGAAGATGCCAGGGTGGATTTTGCATGCCTAGGGTTTTAGAAATTATCAGCCGGGAGATGAATATTAACAAGGAATCGGTGACAAAGAACGGGGGAAAGTCTTTCATCCTGACTGGAAAAGTAAAAAAGGAGGTAAGAAAATGAAGTATTTTATGGTGATTGATGGGGGGACACAAAATATAAAGGCATTTATCTTTGATGCAAAGGGGAACGAGGTATATGGCGAAGCATGCCCGGTAACCCCATATTTTTCTGTTCAACCTAGTTTTGCGGAGCAGGATGCCGAAAAGTATCTCGAAATTACCGAAAAGGTAACCAGGAGTGTAGTGGAAAATTCCCATGTTCCCAAGGATGAGATTGCCGCCGTTGCTATCACCACTCATAGAAGCACGATTGTGCCCGTTGACAAAGATGGCAAACCTGTTCGCCCGGCAATTACCTGGCTTGATGAGCGTAAAACAGAGGGGCTGAATTTGCCCGCTGGACTCGAGACACTCACAGTGCTAAAAGAATACCAGAGAAGGTCTAAATTTAATTGGCTGAAAAAGTATGAGCCGGAAAGCTACGATAAAACACACATATTTCTCACCATCTCATCGTATATCTTTCATGCTCTAACTGGCGAATTCAAAGACTGTTCCTCCATGATAGTGGGCTTGTTCCCTGTTGACCTGGAGGGACTTCAATGGCATCCGAGCGAGGTGGTATACGAAATTTTCGGAGTTGAGCGTGCAAAACTCCCCCCTCTTGTTTCTCCCGCTGAGATTGCCGGAACGGTTTCCAAGAAAGGGGCAAAAAGTTTCGGAGTGCCACAAGGGCTTCCGATAATCATCGGGGCAGGTGATAAACAATCTGAACTGCTAGGTGCTGGCGTAATAAGTAATGATATCGCCGAAGTTAGCTATGGAACAGCTGCCGTCATTGAATTATTCTCCGCTAAATATGTCGCTCATCCCGAGATGGATTTCTTCACCTGGGGAGCAGCAATTCCAAAGCACTGGGCACTTGAAGGATTCGTGGGGAGTGGATACTGGATGGTCTCGTGGTTCAAAAGGGAGTTCGCCAAATCTGAGGAAGAAGAGGCAGAGAAACTTAAGATAGCGCCAGAGGACCTGCTGAACAAAGAAATTAAGAAAATTCCCGCTGGTTCTATGGGGTTGATTCTCCTGCCTTATTGGCACCCACGTGAAAATGAACCTCTCTCCAAAGGTGCCATAATAGGATTCTCCGGGGAGCACGCCCGAGCGCATGTTTATCGGGCAATTATTGAAGGCATCGCATACGAATTACGTCGGCTGAAAGAGGAAATGGAGAAGCTTTCGGGAAGCAAAGTAAAGGAGTTGAGAGTTGGTGGTGGAGGTTCAAAAAGCGATGAAATCATGCAAATCACCGCTGATGTTTTTAATCTTCCCGCAAGGAGAGTGCATACCAGCAATCTTTCCGCATTGGGTGCTGCAATTGATGCCGCGGTTACCTTGAACATTTATCACGACTTCCCTGAAGCTGTGGACAATATGGTGAGGGTAAAGGAGCCCTTCACTCCCCACGAGAAGAATGCGAAGACTTATGACCGGTTATTTAACGAAGTATATAAGAAGATTTATCCCGCACTTTCACCACTGTATCGCAGTATCGCTGAAATCACGGGATATCCCAAGATAACATGAGGATGGCAGAGTATCTATTAAAGTTAACCGCAAAAATATTTATAAATTCGCTTGCTTTCCTGGAATGTCAAATCCCCCTTTACGGGGGCGTTGAACCCCCTTTTCTAAAGGGGGATTTAGAGGGATTTTTATACGAAGTTATGCGGGATACTATAGTTTTATAACGAAAATGCAAGTGGAAGCTGATGTAACTGTGATAGGCAGCGGACCCGCCGGGCTTACTGCGGCACTCTATGCTCATAAAAGCGGCGCTAAAAACGTTCTGCTACTTGAGAGAGAGGAGGAGCTCGGTGGAATTCTAAAACAGTGCATACACAATGGCTTTGGCCTGGAGCAATTTAAAAAAGACTACACCGGGCCGGAGTATGCCGAACGCCTTATTGAAGAGCTGGAGAAAACAAATGTGCAATATTTCTTGAATACGATGGTGGTTTCCCTTTCGCCGAATAAGACCATCACCGCAGTGAATCCCGAAAAGGGTGTATTTCACATAGAATCAAAAAGTGTTGTGCTTGCTATGGGGTGTAGAGAGCGTTCCAGGGGAAGCATTAATATTCCCGGCACCCGCCCTGCAGGAGTGTATACCGCAGGAGTGGCACAAAGGTTTGTCAATATCGATGGATATCTTCCCGGGAAAGAGGTTGTTATTTTGGGCTCCGGGGACATCGGACTTATCATGGCAAGGAGGCTCACCCTTGAGGGTGCTCAGGTGAAAGGCGTTTATGAAATAATGGATTACCCTGGAGGATTAAAGAGGAACATCGTCCAGTGCCTCAATGACTTCGGTATCCCCCTTTATCTATCACATACGGTAACGGAGATACGTGGTAAAGAGCGTGTAGAAGGTGTTGTGGTATCTAAAGTAGACCAGAAAATGAATCCAATCGGAGGTAGTGAACAATTTATAGGGTGTGATACCCTACTCCTTTCCGTAGGACTAATCCCTGAGAATGAGTTATCCACGGAAGCGGGAATAGAGCTTACACCGATTACAAAAGGCCCCGTCACTGCGGAGACGATGGAAACAGCAGTGCCGGGAATATTTTCCTGCGGCAACGTTTCCACCGTGTTTGACCTTGTGGACTATGTTGCCGAAAGTGGCATCATTGCCGGTAGAAATGCCGCTGAATTTGCTGCTGGGGATTGGAAGGAGGAGAGAAATTCAGTTGAGGTAACTCCCGGGGAAAATGTCAGAATGCTTTTCCCCCAGCGTTATTCCTTTAAAGACGACCTTATTTTGTTTATCAGGTCGGCAAAGCCGATTGAGAAACCGGTAAATATAGAGCTCTCCCCGGCTGGGATACGCCTTAAAAGACTGTATGCCAGACCAAACGAAATGGTTAGATTGAAGGTGCCCAGGGATAAGCTAAAGGATATTGCTGAACCTATCACGGTTTCCATAACGGAGAGATGAGGATGAATGTAGCAAAGAAACACTTCACCTGCGTTATTTGCCCTCTTGGATGTGAAATTGATGTAGAGCTTCAGGGCGGCAATGTAGTTTCTATGGAAGGAAACAAATGCCAGAAGGGGAAGGAATTCGTATTACAGGAGTTGGAAGAGCCGATGCGTATATTAACCACGACAGTTCCTATAAAAGGGGCAAAATGGGCCATGCTCCCCGTTCGCACCGATAAAGCAATCCCAAAGCGATTATTATTCAAGGTGATTGAACAACTGGCAGATATCGAATTGCAGGCACCAATCAAGATGTACGATGTGATATTAAAGAATACTGCCGGTACAGGTGCAAATATTGTCGCCACGAGGAATATGAAACGCACGGCTACAACCCGTTGAAAAGGCTCTCAAACAGATATACACCGAGCTTGTCATTAAGATAAAAACCAATAAGCAAGAAGAGCCAAGAAATCCTTTAACATTGCTCGCAGCACAACGAACCTGCAAGAACAACGGTTCTTGCAACAGTGTAGGAAAAGTTAAGAAAATGATATTGACACAGCACGTGTCAAATCATTTAAGTACCTAACCCAACAGGGGATTGTTGAATCATATAA
>MNYD01000054.1 GCA_001872925.1 Dehalococcoidia bacterium CG2_30_46_19
AAGTCAGGCACGGCTAGCCAAATAGTAAATTAGAGTATCCCGCATAACTTCGTATAAAAATCCCTCTAAATCCCCCTTTAGAAAAGGGGGAGTAAGGGGGATTTGACATTCCAGGAAAGCAAGTGAGATTATAAATAGTTTTGTGCCTGACTATATATCGCTGAACATCTCTGGAATAAGCTATACTTTAATAGCTCCATAATGTTTATAATAAAAGAACTTCGTATCTGAAGAGATGGATTGGAATAGCATAATCAGCCTCATATTTGCCATTTTAGTGGTGATTGCTTTTCCTTTAGCCTTTCGCAGGAGAAAGAAAGCCGGACATCAAAAGAGAGAGAAGCTTTGCCAGCATCTTGAGGAAATAGGGGTAAGAGTTTCCTTAATAGAAAAAGGCAGTGAAAAAGAGAAAATAGGGCTACGCCGCGCCTGGGGGCAACGGTCGGAAGGAATTATTGCACTGGAAGATAGAAACATAGATTCCATAAATGTCATTAGCGTAGCCAGTCAGTATGGCACAAACTATTTCCTGGATTACCTGGTAAAAAGCCCAAACATAACGACGAACCGAACACTAAAGAAGACCAGGCTGACGGTAAAGAAAAGCTTATTCCTATGGGGCAAGGCAGTAGCTATGGAATGGAAAGGAGATAAATCATTAGCCCAGAGCCTTAATTTCGATTATATACTGAAGGATAAACTGCTGCAAAGTAATCTAAATCCCCTGCGAAGCGTCTGGCTCTTCCCTGAGCCAAAACAGGGATACACCAGAATAAGAACTGCCTATTCCCTGCCCTCTCCCGAGATATTCGGAGCAATGGATATCATTGCCAGGCACATTAAGTCGTGGTGACCTCAATAATAGGATTATCAGGATAGCATAAAAGAGGTTAGTTGGTAAAATGTAGCACGATACTTCAGTTTCGTGTAAAGTTTGTATACCCTTCACAGAAATTGAATTAGCGATTTTGAAGCAAATAAATCATGGAAGTGTATCTGAAGCCAACTCCGGTAATTGATTGTGATGCTCCTCCTGTGAGAGAAAAGGCCCAGAATTTAACCGGGGATAAGGAAAACGATGTGGAGAAGACGAAGGCGCTTTTCTACTTCGTCAGGGATGAGATCAAGTATAACCCATATGTGCTACACAATCTTGCTGAACATAATAAGGCAAGTGCCACTTTGAATAGAGGAGAGGGATACTGTGTTCAAAAGGCGATACTCCTCGCTGCGCTAGCACGAGCTGTGGGAATCCCGGCTCGCCTTGGATTTGCTGATATACGCAACTATATCGTCCCTCAAAAATTGATGGAGCTGATGCACGGGAATAACCTTTTTATCTATCATGGCTATTGTGAGTTATATATCGGCCAAAAATGGGTTAAAGCTACACCGGCGTTCGACCTGCAAATGTGTCAAGAACATCATATCGTTCCAGTGGAATTCAATGGCAAAAACCATGCCACCTTCCACCGCTACAACCAGGAAGGAAAACTACATATTGAATATGTCTGCGACTATGGCCATTACCCTGACCTTCCGTTGGAGGAGATGCTTAAAGCTCGCGTAAAGGTTTATGGCCTTGATTATCTAAAAATGCAGGAGGATCTCCCTAATTTGAACTTCGGCCAATAAAAACGGCCTAAATGTAGCTCCGATGCCAGTTTTCATCCACCTTGTTGGCTTCAAGCCTAGCATACCACGGAGTTCCATGAGCGTTTGCTAATTCAGTCAGGCTCTCAAGTCTGTTGACCACGGTAGTCTCTAAGAATTTCAATCTTTCCTCGCGAGACTTTATTTGAGTAGCCTCCTGCCACAAAGCACGCCCGGCAAGAAAGCCTGAGGCTCCAGCCCGACAGGCTAGCTCCACCTCCTGATAGAAGAGTTCGAAATTAACACCGGCACTCAAGATAACCCAGGGAACCTGGCTTGCTTCGTTAAGCTGATGGCAAAGGTCTAATAGCTTATTCTCATCCTTGTCATATTCAAGATCGGCGGGAAATTCGGCTTTGAGAACATCGATGGGAAGAGCAGTAATTTGTTTTGCTGTCTCAACTACTAGCTTCGGCTTTACTTTGGCAAAATCCTCAGGGCTAGCTTCCTTATTAGCCACTCGGTAACTTACCGGCTCAACCACAAAAGGTATATCCTCTGCTACACAATCCGCGGCTAGCCTGTTTACCGTATTTAGTTGCCTTTGAGCGACATCGACATCAGGACGATAATAGAGCAGGAGCTTGGCCGCAGTGGCTCCCATCCTTTTTATCTTTTCTGTATTCCAATCAGGCAACAAATCAGTGACCCTCGCCTCTGCTTCGCCGGAATAGCCACTTTTCTCCAGGCTGACCAGTAATCCTGTTGTTTTAGGAATAGCTCCAGCGGCAATTGCCTGTGCCGCACCATAAATGGGGTCAAGCAGGATAGCGGTGGCATGCGGGGTCAAAGCTCGACACAGGTCTAGTTTGAAATCAACCATCTCCTGATAGCCACCGCCTCGGGATTGTCCCGCGGAAAGCATCTTCAGCAATGAGCCTCTGTGGTCAAGGGCACACATCGCCATTATCCCCCTCTCGTTGGCTAACTGCTGCAACCCTCTTATTTTGCCTATGGATAACTTTCTCATATTCTTAAGCAGACAATACCTTCATTAGTTGTAGCAAGCTACCATCCATCGTTTTTCTCTTGGTATAAGTTTCCTCAAGGGGGGTAAGGGCTATCTCACCTTTCAATTCTCCAACCATAACGCCTGATTTGCCCTCAACCAAAGCATCTACAGCCGCTGCTCCAAGTTTGCTGGCTAAAATCCTGTCTCGCGCTGTTGGCGAGCCTCCACGCTGTATGTGCCCCAGGACACAGACTCGATAATCCAGCCTCAATCGCTCCCATACTTGCTGGGCAACTTGAAACACCCCTCCTGCTTCATCCCCTTCAGCAACTACCACTATGCTTGACTTTTTCCCCTTTTCGAAATTACGCCTTATGTCGAGGCAAAGTTCCTCTATTTTCGTCTCTGCTTCTGGTATCAAAATGTCTTCCGCTCCACCAGCAATCCCCACATCCAGGGCAATAAAGCCCCTGTTCCTCCCCATAACCTCCACGAAAAAGGGGCGCTGCAAAGACCCCGCGGTATCCCTGATCTTGTCTATTGCCTCCATTGCGGTATTTACCGCAGTATCAAAACCAATAGCATAATCAGTGCCATAAACATCGTTATCTATGGTGCCAGGAATGCCAATTACCCTTATATCACCTGCTTTAGCTAATGCCGCTGCACCACGAAAGGTGCCATCACCACCTATGGGTATCAGCCCTTCGAGCCCCTCCTTGTGTAAAACCTGGATTGCTTTCTTTATCCCTTCTTCAGTCTTCATCTCCTCGCATCGCCCACACTCGAGGAAAGTCCCTCCTCGCTGGATGATGTTTGCCACCGACCTGGGAGCTAACCTCACAAAATCCCCTTCCAGCAAGCCACAATATCCACGCCGAATCCCTATTACCTCCAATTTATATCTTGCACCACAGCGGACTACCGCCCTGATGCAAGCATTCATCCCCGGGGCATCGCCGCCGCTAGTTAACACCCCAATCTTTTTCATAATTTCTCTCCTTCGTCACGTAATTATAGCATCTATATCTAGTAAGATATATTAAGCCTGGCAGGTGTGGTATTATCTTAAAATTCAGGGCAGGAAAGATTTTATGGTCAAAATACTCCATACCGCTGATATTCATTTAAGAGAATACAAAGACGAAAGATGGGAAGCACTTGAAGAACTTGTCGAAATTGGCAAGAGAAACAAGGTAGCTATCGTTACAATATGCGGTGACCTTTTTGATAAAGATATTGATGCCGAGAACCTGAGACCAAAGATAAGGGAAGTTTTCTCCAACATACCCTTTAAGGTTCTAATAATTCCTGGCAATCATGATGCTGATTCCTACAAAGGCGGCATGTATTTTGGTGAGGATGTATTTATTCTAACTAACTCGCCATTCGAATATGGCGATGTAAGGATAGTCGGGGTGCCTTTCGAGCCAATACAAGGGCAAAATCTTCTCGGGAAAATTCGAGCGTTAAAAGAAACACTAACCCCAGAAAAAAAGAATATCTTGTTATGCCACGGAGAACTTCTTGATGCTTTCTTCTCCAGAGCGGATTTCGGAGATGAAGGTGAAGAAAGATATATGCCTTTCAAGTTGTCTTACTTCGAGGGATTAAATATTGATTATGTGCTCGCCGGTCACTTCCACTCAAAATTCGATGACAGACGGTTGAAGAACGGAGGCTATTTTGTTTACCCAGGCTCACCTGTTTCCATCACTCAAAGAGAAACAGGGCAGAGGAAGGTTAACCTGTTTGAAGTAGGTAGCCCACCTCAGGAATATCTGCTTGATACATTCCATTACCAAGCAATACCTATAAAGCTCGACCCATTCAAAGAGGAAAACCCTGTAGAAATCGTGCAACAGCATTTTGAGAAACTTCATCCAAAAGCAACTGCCATCCTGACCGTTAAGGGGTATGTTAATAGTGAAAAAATTCAGATGACGGAGCAAGATATCGTGTCTCAAATAAAGGGAATAACCAAGGGCAAATGCGCCGAGGAACACTACGAGCTCAGCGACATCTCTAGAATACTGGAAAATGACTTATTCAAAAGCTTCACGAATAAGGTTAAGGAGGGTGATTATACTGAAGAAAAGGAGAGGCAGCTGCAAGACATTGCCATTAAAGCAATAATGCAAGCAGGATTATGAGGATAAAAGAATTCTCAATAAGACGTTATGGGCCATTGCCCGATATCGGGCGTGTAGCATTGGGTAACTTCTCCCTAATATACGGGGAAAACGAACACGGCAAAACACTAACCATAGATGCTTTGGTGAAATTATCGTTTCACCAATTATCGCCGCAACGTCTTAAGGACCTCTTTAAAAATATAAATAGGGTAGATGAAGCCCCTGATGGATACCTGATTGTAAAGGTTGAGAACGGTGAAGAGATAAAACTTCCTGGGAAAAGAAACTTGGCAGATATTGCAAAGCTGAGTCCTCAAGAATGTCGCAATATCTTCATAATAAGGAACAGCGACCTCTCAATTGCTTCAGAGAGCGATTTTTATCGAGATGTAACCGACCGCCTCACTGGCTTGAGAACCGGAGAGATCTTGCGGATAAAAAAACAACTTCAAGAATTGGGAAAGCTAACTAACCCTGGTAGTACAGCTTCTCTGCGTGACATAGCTGATGAGAAACTAAAGACCAAAATAGAAGAAGCCGAGGAGCTAATTACGAGAATCCAAGCGTTGCAAGAGGAAATCATACAAGAGGAATTTGACACGCTTGAAGAAAAACTTTTCACAACCAAGGAGGAAACGAATAAGGTTAACCTCCAGATAGGAACTTTAGAAGATGCCAGAAAAAGGGAAGATTATGAAAAGAGTAACGAAGCATATCAAATTCTTATATCTGATCAGCAAAAAATGAACGAACTGGAAGTTTATACCACCGCTGAAGCGGAACTTTGGTCTGGATATGAAAGGGATATCAATAATTGGGAAGGGGCTGTAGAAAAGTTACGAAAAGAGGTGGAAACTAAAAAACGGGAGCTTCGGGAAAGAGAGAAATTATTGGGTGAGGAAAAATTAGAACTTGAGGTGCTCAAAGAAAAAAAGGGAAGGATAGATAATGAAATCGAGCCAGATATTAAGAACTACCAGATGGAGGTCGGAAAAGCAAAAAGTGGGGAAACGCAAGGTAAGTTTTTTACAACAGCAGCTACAACTTCGGCAGTATTACTATCAATATCGACCCTGGCACTCATAGTGAGTCCCTCGCCTTTGTTTTACGGATTACTCGCCTTTTTCTTAATCTCCACTGGCATCTTTGCAGCACTGAGATTCTCATTGACCCGAGAGAAAGCTCACCTCGCTGCAGTGTTTGAAAGGATTAAATTAGCCGCCTCCAGGTTTGACCTTGCTGCGGAAAGCCCCCAGGAAATTTTGCAAAATATTGAAAAGTTGGATGCGGAGTATTCCAAAAAACAAAGTAAGGTAGAAAGCATGAGGACCTATGCCTTTGCCTTAGAAAGCCAAATCAAAAGATGGACTGAAACAGATATTCCGAACATAGAAAGGCAATCAAGCAAAGCTAGAGAAACTATAGAGGGTTTAGTCCAAAAATCAAAAGTAAAAACTCTCAAGGAATATCGCCAAAAACTTGACTTGAAATCGACATGTAAATCATCAATCAACACCCAGAAGGGCATACTAAAGAACCAATTTGGTTCAAAAGGAGAAGACTTACAGGAGAATTTTTCCCACTGGTGTGATGAAATCGATGCTCTAAAGGAATATGAGAACAAGGCTAAGGAGACACCCTATGATGGAAAAGCTATGTCGAAGTTAAAAGAGGACCAGCAGAAACTTCAGGAAGGGGGGCAACAACTTGAAGAGAAGTTAAGCCGCTTTCAGGAACAATTAAGAGAAATAGAAAGAAAAACGAACGAAATCCTACAACCAAAAGACGGTCGCCTTTACTGCACTACTTCCATAGACCTGAATATGATTAAGAACGAGCTGTCAACCTTTATGTTCAGCGTCGAAACTGAGAAAGATAACGCCCTAGAAGCCATAAGCATTTTCGAGGAGCTGGAAAGAGAGGAAGAGAAAAAGATCTCCGCCCTTTTTGGTAAGGATAGCCCTATTTCACAGCGTTTCTCCGAGATAACCGGCGGCGTTTATCAGGAAGTAGAGTTTGCTCAGGACGAAACGAAAAAAATTAAAGTAAAGCTCGAGGATGGTAGTGCATTAGACGCCGAACAGTTATCGGGGGCCACTTACGATCAACTTTATCTTTCCATCCGCCTTGCTCTTGGAGAAAAGCTGCTAAAAGGAAGCAAGGGTTTCTTTATTATGGATGACCCTTTTATCAAAGCTGACACCGAGCGGTTACAGCGGCAAATTGACATATTGAAGAAGATTTCCCAATCAGGATGGCAGATTATCTACCTCACCGCAAAAGATGAGGTAAAAGACGTACTCAAACAAGATATAGAGAATGGCAATATCAGCTATACGGAGCTCCCGAGTATGTTTCCCCAACAAAGCGCGGATGTTGACTCTGCTCCCTTACCCAAGACCGATCATCAACTAAATCAAGGTGAGTTGCCACTATAGGTAGCTAGCTCAAATCCTCCTCTTCTATTAGACGACCCTTTTGGTAATTTCGATTTGCTTCGGTTGAATAAAGCATTGCTCCTCTTTAAAGACCTGAGCAAAGATTACCAGATTATTATATTCACCCTGAAAGATATATACGACGAAACAGCCGATAATATAATCCTGCTCGGGTAAAGGTTAAGCTAGTCTCAGCTAGTTTTACTCTATCATTTAGAGTTTCTAGCTTATCTCTTAATTATTCTAATATCTTCGATTTTCCCTTCTTGGTCCACCTCTTGGTCCACCTCCTGGTCCACTTCTCGGTGGGCGAGCTATGTCAACTTTCAAGGTGCGTCCCTGGAAATCAGAACCGTCCAGTGCTTCCTTTGCCTTCTCAGCTTCCGCTGGGCTAGACATTTCCACGAATCCAAAACCTCTACCTTCAATTACATTGACTTGCTTAACTTCACCATGGGGGGAAAACAATTCCTTCAAATCCCCATCGGTTACAGAGTAACTGAGATTTCCTACATAAAGTTTACTACCTTCCATTCTAACCTCCTTTTCTTCTTTATTTCTCTTTGCTTAATAATACTTCCTCTCAAGATTTAATTGAGCATCCTTACCACCTCCTTCACCATTTGC
>MNYD01000134.1 GCA_001872925.1 Dehalococcoidia bacterium CG2_30_46_19
CCCACCAATGCCAGTTAACCCGGTTATCATTCCTATGGGAAAGCCACAGAGAGCTAAAGGAAACAAGCTCTCCTTTTGCTCTCCCCTCTCCTTGGTTAAATTCAGTGTCGTATCCAGACCCATCCACAAAGCCACAGCAAGAACCACCGCACCAAAACCGACTCTCAGTGCTTCGCCAGGGAGATGAACTGCCAGAGTAGCCCCAAGTAAAGCCCCTGCCAGCCCACACAAGCCCAACCCCAGAGCCACCTTCCAGCGAACTGCCCCCCTCCTGTTATGCCCTAAAGCACCGCTTATCGCCGTGGGCAGAATTGCCAGCAAATTCGTCCCAAAGGCTATCTTTATCGCCATATCGGGGGAAATGCCCATATCCACAATTACCCAGTAGGTAACCGGAACGGTGATAAAGGCACCCCCAACTCCAAGCAAACCACTGGCAAAGCCAACGCCTACGCCGGTGGCTAACAATATGAGGATGTGCGCTGTTGTCAAGGTTTCTCTAACTTTAGCTTGCCTTCAAGCCAGCCAACTTTGATATCGCTCTTTTCATCTACAGTGGGGACATAAGGCTTGATATCCAGAAGAGGAGTGCCATCTATAGCGTCAAGGTCTTTCACCTTCAAGGTATTCCCTTTCCTGGCTACCAGCCTCACCACCGATACCCCCAGCGAGCAGGGCCTATTTGGCGACCTTGTGGTAAAAAGCCCGTGTGGCTTTGTATCCCAGGGGGTTCTGACCATAAGGGAATATCCCCTGGATTTGTGGAACCAGTATATCAAGACAATATGGGAAAATCCTTCTATGTCCTTTAACCCTGCTGCAAACTGTTCAAACACCTCCACCTCACCGATTTCCTCCCGACCACACCCCTGATATGGCACCTGCCCGGCATGATAGGGGGAATGAATTACCCCGATGGGCTTCAACTTAAGAATACCCTGCTCTTCCATATATATCTTTGGGAATTGTATCACCTGGGGCAATGTGTCACCAATCACATGAACGGGCACAACTTATTGACAACGCTGTAACTTATGGCGCATCATAACTGGCAAAATACGGCAGATAGGAGGTGGAAATGTTTTGCCCGAAATGTGGCACTGAAAATCCCGAATATGCTAAGTTTTGCACAAAGTGTGGTGCTGCGCTTGCTCCTCCCGCTGGAGGAAGTGAAACCCCAGCTACGCCAGCTCAGACCAGTATTGGCTTGCAGCCTAACATAGCCGGGCTTCTCTGCTATGTGGCTGGCTGGATAACAGGCATAGTTTTTCTGGTGATTGAGAAGAAGAGCACATTTGTGAAATTCCATGCCTGACAATCCATTATGACCTTTGGGATATTGACTCTGGTTCAGATTATTGTATCTATCCTTAGTGCTATTGCAGTGTCTACCTTTTCGTTTGGGCTGTGGCAATTTGCACATGTCGTTGGCATCCTTGTCTAGCTCTTAACTGTTGGTCTATGGATTGCTCTTATGGTTTTAGCATATAGCGGCAAGATGTGGAATCTACCCGTGATAGGCAATTGGGCTGAGAGGCAAGCCAGCAAAGTTTCCTAACAGCTTCAACGTCGCTGGTTAATTTTTTGTAAGGAGGCTGCAAGAGTGAATAAGGTACTGGGCGTTGTGGTAGCTCTTTTGCTGGCGATAACATTATTGCCAGCTTGTGAGGGTGGTGGGGCAGGTGGCGGAGAGGGTGGTGGTGCTCCATCTGCTTACACTGGGTTTATGCAGGCAGTGGAGGGACAATGGGTTGAATATGTCATTTCCAGCGATGGTGAGGAATACCATCAAAAAATGGAGCATATAGGACAAGACACAGTTGATGGAAAGACCTGCATTGGATTTGAAATGACTATGGCTATGCCGCAACAAGGAGAGACTATCGTGCAAATGTGGACTGATGCTGCCACTCACCAGCTGGTGAAGTATGTGATGAAGACGGGAGACCAGGTGATATGTATGGATGTTAGTCAAAGTCCTTATGAACCTCCAGAGACCGAGACACCTGGCCAATACAACCCAAGCCTCCCAGATATATCCTACGGGACATACACAATTCCCGGAACTGGGGGAACGGTTACTGTGGCTATATTTGATGTACCAGGGGGCGAAGTCTGGGTAAGCAGCCAAGTTCCCTTTGGTACGGTGAAAGTAGTAGCTTCGGGAACTACAACAATGTATCTTTACAATTTTGGGACAAGCGGAGCGCAGAGGGATATATCAAAGGCAGAGATGGAGAACTGCATGCAGATGCCTGGCTTCTAATCCTTGATAAACCTTCCTGTATCCTATTTGTCTACGATAAAGCATTGCTATACCAGGTAGCTGACCCAGAGTCAGTTACCTGGTTAATTTTAACTCCGAAGGTTGCTGAGTGGCTGGGCAAAGATATGCCAACTTTTTCAGGCACGCCTGAATATATGTTCAAGCAGTGTTGAATCTGCAGGATAGCTTTGAGGGGTAAGCCCAAGCCGGGTAATAAAAGAGGTAATCCTTCCTACTAAGTTGTCTTTATCGGTAGAAAAGAATAAGTGGCTTTTGCAATGGCAGTCACTACAGCCAAAATCAGGAATATAGGTTAATTCACCGCCCAGAGCTTGAGATAACAGACACTCCAACCTTTTCTCAGTCTGGCAAAGGATTATCTCTCGAATTTGCGCCTTGCTAAGAAGATAATCAATATGCCACCTTGGCTTTTTATTCTTGCTTAGATGATGATTTATCCTTGACCTAAAGCCACTCAGTGCGGAGCCACAGTAAGCATAGAAGCCCGCGGGGAAGTAACCCACTCCCAGACTACCCACCGAGATTTCCTGCCCTTTATTAAGCTCTATAATCAGGACATAGCCGCCTTTCACTACTTCCAATTATAGTCAGGGGCAAAACTATTTGTAATCTCACTTGCTTTTTTGGAAAGTCAAATCCCCCTTACTCCCCCTTTTCTAAAGGGGGATTTAGAGGGATTTTTATACGAAGTTATTCCCACCTTACCTCAAATAAGTGGGCAAGAGATTGTTTAGCAACTCCCCACTGTCATTGCGAGCGAAGCGTGGCAATCTCATGTCCGCCTCGGAGGTTGCTGAGCTTGTTCCGAGTGAAACGAGGAATTCCGCTTTGAGATTGCTTCGGTACTGACGTGCCTCGCAATGACACGAGGGACGCTCCTCAGAACGACAAATAAACAGCCTCTGGGCAGCGTTATTCTTATCTTGCTTTCCCATTTGATATTAAAGCTTTGGCCTTCTTCTCAACGTTTCTTTTATGTCAAGTGGTTGAACTTCTGGTTTGGGAGATTTGTAGACATTTACTGCTCTAAGCCTGGCGAATTGCCCTTCAATAGCCTCCATCGCCTTCAGTGACAATGGCGGCACACTACAGGGACGCAATGGGGTGTTTAGCTCAACTTCGTCTGGCGACACAGATTCCGCCATTCTAGCTAGCTCACCAGCATAGTGCATATTGGCAGCGATAAACATCATCTGGAGAACCAATTTCCCGCTATATTCTCCCCTGAATTTCTTGATGCCGCTCACTATGTCTTTTAGCCGTAATCCTAGAGCAGGTCTGTTGATTTGCTGAAATAGTTCCTCATTTGGAGCATCCAACTTAGCCACCACAGTATCAGCCAAAGCCAACTCCTGCTGCACTTCCCTTTCGTCCATAAACGCTGAATTTGTAAGCACAGCCACTGGAAAAGGTAAAACAGATTTTACTAACTCTATGGCTCTGCCCAGATTACTGGCTAAAGTTGGCTCACCCATACCGGAGAAGGTAACATAATCAATGTCCAAGCCTTTTACCGATTCCAACTCTTCAGCCAGACGCTTTGCAGGAACAAACTGTCTCCGCTCAGTTAAGGGATGCAAAGTTCGCCCCAGCTGGCAATAAACGCAATCAAAACAGCAAGTTTTTCCTTTGGTGGAGAGAAGGTCTATTCCCAACGATTTACCCAGCCGCCATGATGCAACCGGTCCATAAATAATGGAACTCACTGTGCTTAACTCTTAGATTCGATCAACTCCACCAGCACACCATGGGTGGATTTAGGATGGACGAAGATATATGAAACTGGTCCTATAACCACAGGCTGCTCAGGAGCAAGCCTCACTCCTTTTTCTCTCAGTCTGGCTATCATTTTGGGTAAGTTAGTTACCCTGAAGGCAACATGATTCAGTCCCTCTCCCTTGCTTTTAATGAACCGCGCCACCACCCCTTCGGGACCCGTTGGCTCTATCACCTGAAATTGAGTCTCGCCTATCATAGCTGCTTTAACCCTCATGTTCTCACCAGGCATATCCCATCCAATGTCAAACTTCAAGCCAAATAAGTCCTCATACAATGCTACTACCTGGCTCATATCCTCCACAGCAACAACTACTTCCTGTATCCCCACCACTCTCGGCTCTTCGCTTTCGTTACTCATCCCAAAAACCTCCTTTCAATATTGTTTTACCGAGCAAGCTTTCTCAACGCCACGTTTGCGGCCACTAAAATAGGGTCCCAGAATGGAGCAAATGGCGGCGAGTAACTTAAATCCAGCCTTGTTATATCATCGACCGTCATGCCATTCTGGAGCGCAGTAGCAAAGACGTCTATTCTTTTAGCCACCCCCATCTTGCCTATCATCTGAGCACCAAGTAATTTCCCGGTTGGTTTTTCTACCACTAGCTTAACAGTTATATTTTCAGCCGGAGGGTTAGGATAAGTATGACCATGTGAGGGGTGAACAACCTTAGAAGTCATGAAATCATAACCTTCATTAGTTGCTTCAGCGGAACTTAATCCAGTGCGAGCAACGGTGAGGTCAAAAATCTTGGATACCGCAGTCCCCACAACGCCTTGGAAAACATCGTTCCCACCAGAAGCATTCTCTCCAGCGACCCTTCCCTGCTTATTGGCGGTAGTGCCACGAGGAATATAAACTTCCTTTCCAGTGATAAGATGTTTTTGTCCTACACAATCGCCAGCAGCAAAGACCTCGGGATTGCTGGTCTGCATTCCCTCATCAACAGCGATGGTTCCATTCAAGTTAACTTTAAGCCCCGCTTGTTTAGCTAGGTCTGAGTTAGGTTTCGCTCCCATCGCCAGTAAAACAAAGTCAACTTCCAAGCTTCTATCAGCAAGTGCCACAGCTCTGACCCTGCCATCCACTCCTCCTTCAAATCCTTGAATAATGGCGTTTTTGATAAGCTCGACTTTTTTATCTTTAAGCTCAGCTTCAACCTTCGCAGCCATATCATCGTCGAACATCTTCAGAATACTACCCGGCCTTTTAATCACCGTTACCTCAAGACCCCTTGCCTTGAAAGCTTCAGCCATCTCCAGTCCAATGAGTCCAGCACCAATTATGGCTACTTTCCGAGGAGCTTCCTCCGTTATAAAATTTTTTAGAGCTAATCCGTCTTCAGCAGTTCGGATGACGAATATATTCTTGAACTCTATGCCAGGAAGGTTGGGCCGAGAGGGAGAAGCCCCGGTACATACTACTAGCTTATCATAAGGCAGCTTCATTTCTTGGTTACGGTCAAGGTCTTGTGCAAAAACAAGCTTACCTTCAAGGTCTATCTTGCTGGCTTCACGTCTCACCATGACATCAATCCCCCTGTTTTTACAAAAGTAATCAGCACTATAAACTACCAAACCTTGAACATCTTTGACCAGGTCAGACACAAAATAAGGCAGACCACAAGAGCCATAGGAAACAAACTTCCCCCTCTCCAAGACGGTGACCTCCCAGTCAGGCTTGTTTCTCCTGATACGACTGGCGGCACTCATACCGGCAGCTACCCCACCTATCACTAGAGCTCTCTTCTTATCTCGACTCACCGATTACTCCTCTTTTTTTATTCCACACCTCCAGCGAGCTATAACCTGCCCTCCGACCTGTTTTGCCATACCGCTCAATCACCAAATTTCGCCTTTATACTGGCTTTGCTTTTAATGACAGCGCCTGAAGAAAATTATCAGCAAAAGTCTTCAGAATATCCGAATTATACTTCTCGATATTACCTTCATCGCAGAGCTGAGCCAACTGAGGGTCGATGGGAATTTGTGCCAGCAGTGGTGTTCCCGATGCCTTCGCCATCTCCTCTCCTTTGCTCTTACCAAAAATTTCCAGCTTCTTGCCACTATCGGGCAAAACTAAATAGCTCATGTTCTCCACGACACCTAAAATAGGGATATTCATTTTTTGGGCCATCTTGATTGCCTTTCTTACCACCATTGCTGCTAATTCCTGAGGACTGAATACTATGACCACACCGGATAATGGTAATACCTGCATTACCGTCAACGGGGCATCAGCGGTGCCTGGAGGCAGGTCAACGACAAGATAATCCAGCTTGCCCCACAACACCTCCTCCCAGAATTGCGTAATAGCTCGGGATATTAACGGACCCCTCCAGATAACAGCATCATCTTCTTGAGGCAGCATAAGATTAATAGACATAATCTCAATGCCCGAGCGGGACAAAACAGGCAAAATTCCACTTTCACTGCCAGAAGGACGAGCACCGCCCAACCCAAACATCCTGGGAACGCTGGGACCGGTGATATCAGCATCAAGTATGCCTACATCATTTCCCTGGCGGGCAAGTTCAATACCGAGAAGCGCTGCCACGAGCGATTTGCCCACCCCACCCTTGCCACTCATCACCGCAACCACACAATGAATATCGTTGACCTCCTCAGGCTTAGCCTCTACAAAGTCAACAGCTACTTCATTCACCTCGGGAAGCTTCTTAAGCACTGCTGCCACTTTTCCCTTGATAAACTGTTGAGCATCAGAACCTAAAGCAGTTGAAGCCAAGGTGATATGCACACTCTGGTCGGAAATAGCAATATCCCTAACCAAGTTCATTTTGGGAAGACTGCGCACCACCCCCGGAACAAATATGCTTTCCAGGGCTTGTCTTATTTGTTCTTCAGTCACCATTACATTTACCTCTCTTCTATATAACATAACTTCGTTCCCCGAAGAGTTTAGTCCCTATCCTCACTATATTAGCACCCTCTTCTATGGCAACTTTATAGGAATTCGTCATCCCCATAGAGAGGTATCTCATTTCCACATTGGCTAAACCGAGCTTTTTAATCCTATCAAATATTTTCCTCGTTTTGATAAAACAAGGTCTGGAATCTTCAGGATTTCCAAAACGAGGCCCCATAGTCATCAATCCCATCACCTTTATATTCTTAAGTCCCGAAATCTCCCTGATTAATCGTTCGGCATCCGGGGGAAGCACGCCCGATTTCTGCTCCTCTTCGCCGCTGTTTATCTCTACTAATATAGGCATAACTTTGCCAATTCGCTGGCACCTTTTGTCTATTTCCTGCGCTATCTCAACCGAATCAACGGTTTCTATCATGTCAAAGAGCTTAACCGCTTTTTTCACCTTATTTTTCTGGAGATGCCCGACGAAATGCCATTTCACCTTATTCCCCACCATTTCATAAGCCTTCTCTGCCTCCTGCACATAATTTTCCCCGACCATTTTTATTCCTGATTGAACTGCCTCGAGCACTTCTTCAGGCAACCTTGCCTTCGCTGCCGCTACCAATTCAACTCCATCAGGCAACTCATCCAGTATTTTAGCTACACTTTCCTTAATCTTCATACGCCCAGGGCTAGGGACACACTCTGCCATAGATTCTCTATCTCCCGGCTGACCCTGCCATCAGAGAACTCCACCACAGGTAACCCATTAACCAAAGCCTCAGTGACCACATTATCAAATGGTATCCGGGATACAACTGCTACTTTCTGCTTGGCACAATAGTTTTCAATCTGACGTGAATTTTCCTCATTTATATCGTATTTATTTATGCATACCAGGGCAGGAATGCCAAAATGACGACAAAGTTCAATAATGCGGTCTAAATCATGCATTCCCGACAGTGTTGGCTCGGTTACCAGCAAGGCTAAATCTGCCCCTGATAATGAGGAAATGACGGCACAGCCAATTCCTGGAGGACCATCAACGATTATGTAGCCCAAATTTCCTTCTTCAGCGATATGTTTGGCATTCTGCCTTACCAGTGCCACTAGCTTCCCGGAATTTTCCTGAGCAACGCCCAAACGGGCATGAACCAGAGGACCATAATGCGTCTCTGAGATGAACCAATGCCCGGACATGTTTTCCCGCATAATAATGGCATCAACAGGACAAACCTGTGAGCAAAAACCACAACCTTCACACGAGATTGGGTCAACGACATAATTCTCTATCGCCCCAAAGCGGCATACCTCTTGACAAAGCCCACATTGATTACATCTCCCACTATCAATATACGCAGTTTGCCCACTCCAAAACTCATGCTCCTGTTTAACTTGTGGCTGGAGAAGAAGGTAAAGGTCAGCAGCATCGACATCACAGTCAGCCAATACTTTCTTTTTAGCTATAGCAGCAAAGGAAGCTACTATGCTCGTCTTCCCTGTCCCACCTTTACCACTTAAGACTACGACCTCTTTCATCCAATCTTTTCAGCTATCTCCTTCAATTTTGAAGCTAAGGCTTCAGCTAATTCAGCCGCCTGTAGAAGCCCCTGATTTAATTCCTCGCTATCTTTTAGCCTGGCCTCCACCGCTAGCCTTTTCAGATCCTCTTGATGCTTATCACTGTGCTCAATACCGATGGTTAGTATTTTTTTCAGGGACTCTTTAAATATCGTCGCTTGGTTCATTTACTTTCTTCCGCCTCCTGCTCGCGTCTGGCATAGATGCGGTAGATCTTCTCCCCTCTTTCCCGGAAACATTCAGTGCATTGCTTACATCTCTCAGGTTGAATCTCCTCCAAACGAACTTCGAAACCAAGTTCTTCATACATATCCCTCATCCTTCGCATATGACTCTCACCATCAATAGCAACTTCCTGCCAGTCCATTATTTCGCCGCCTGATTTACCGAGACTATCTCCTCGATGTCCTCGAAAAGCTTAAGAAAGACATTGCGCCACTCAGGCATACCCTCTATCAAAGGGACTCCTTTTGAGTAGAGTGTGGCAATTTTTCTATCCAAAGGGATTCTCAGTAAGATTGGGAGACGTTGATCATAGCAATATGGTTCAATTTTCCCATCACCTACTCCAGCACGGTTTATCACCACACCGCAAAGAATACCCAATTCTTTAACCACCGCCACTGCTAAAGAAAGGTCGTTCAAGCCAAAAGGAGTTGGCTCAGTTACCAGAAGGCAAAAGTCACTACCCTTGACTGCTTCCACTACAGGACAAGAAGTCCCCGGCGAAACATCAATTATAACTTGACTCTCAGAATCAATATGCTTTTTCACCTCCCTTATTATCGGAGGAGCCATTGGTTGACCAATGGTAAGCCTTCCTTGAATTAGCTCGATATTCCCTGAATTACCCTTCTCTACTACACCTATTTCTTGCCCTTCTTCGGTGATAGCAGATTCAGGACATAAGTAAGAGCATGCTCCACAGCCATGGCAGAGCTCAGGAAAGATGAGCACTTTTTTGTTAACTACAGCGATAGCGTTATAAGCACAAACTTCAGCGCATTTACCACAATAGGTGCATTTCGTTTCATCTACCTTAGGGATAGGGATAAATACAGGATAGCTTTGGGTAATGTGCGAGTGAATGAAAATATCGGCGTTTGGCTCCTCTACATCGCAATCCAACAACTGCACTTTATTCTTTTCACTTAAGGCAAAAGCCAAACTGGTGGCTATCAGCGTCTTCCC
>MNYD01000097.1 GCA_001872925.1 Dehalococcoidia bacterium CG2_30_46_19
CCTTTCCATATAGCCTGACCTTAACCTCCTTTAAAGTAGTAACCAGGCTATATCTTAGATATTTTCGGTTACTTTTTATGTGATTTAACATATCGCCCTTCGGTTACATATTAGATAATTTAATTCGAAAGGTTGACCAAATTGCTCTTGCAGTGCTATCATTTTAACTTCGCCCCTGTAGCTCAGCGGATAGAGCACTGGCCTCCGAAGCCAGGTGCAAGGGTTCAAGTCCCTTCAGGGGCGCGGAAAGTAAATAATACAAGTGGATAAACTTACTGAAATTCGATGGCATGGCAGGGGAGGGCAGGGTGCGGTAACATCGGCAGAGCTTACAGCGTTAGCAGCGATAAAAGAAGGTAAATTTGCACAAGCTTTTCCTAGCTTTGGTCCTGAAAGGAGAGGTGCTCCTGTCCTGGCTTTCAATCGTATAAGTGAGAGCGAGCATATTCGAGTAAGGTCAGCAGTAACCCAACCTGATATTGTAGTAGTGCTAGACCCTGGTTTACTCTACATAGTTGATGTCACCTCCGGGCTTAAGGATGGAGGTGCACTGATAATAAATAGCTCCAAGAAATTAGTTGACATAAAACTTGAGTTTGGAGGTCCATGGCAATTAGCAGTAGTTGACGCCACAGCGATTGCATTGGAGTTACTAAAGGTGCCTATTGTCAATACTACCATGTTAGGAGCTCTGCTAAGGGTAAGTGACGCGATTAAGCTAGACTCTCTATTGGAACCGATAGAGGAGCGCTTTGGAAAATTAGCTCAAAGGAACATCGAAGCTTGTAAAAGGGCATATAAAGAAACTTCTGTGGCCAAGCTGAGCCCCACTTCTAAGAAAGTTGAAAGGGTATATGCGAAGGAATCATGGCCATCATGGCAGGAACTAACTCCTGGGTTTGTGGTAACTGAGCCAGGAAATGCCAGGAGCTACCGCACCGGAGATTGGAGAGCACAGCGTCCTATATTTAACCATGACCGATGCATCAAATGTGGCATCTGTTCTCTTTTCTGCCCTGAAGACTGTATCAGCCAGAATGGGGACGGCTACTTTGAAGCTGACCTTTATTATTGTAAAGGATGCGGCATCTGTGCCCGTGAGTGCTGGACACAGGCAATAACCATGGTTGAGGAAGTAAAAGAATGAAAAGAGTGGGATTTGAATCCTCCTTTGCCATTGCTGAAGCAGTAAAAATGGCGAACATCGATGTTACTTCAGCTTATCCCATTACTCCTCAGACTCACATCGTGGAGCGCATTGCACAACTCATTGCCGATGGTGAACTGGATGCCAATTACATACCTGTGGAATCGGAGCACTCAGCGATGAGTGGTTGTCTTGGTGCTTCAGCAGTTGGTGCGAGAACATTCACTGCCACTGCTGGTCAAGGTTTGGAGCTGATGCATGAGGTATTGTATGTAGCTTCAGCAATGAGGCTACCGATAGTTATGGCAGTGTGCAATCGGGCTCTATCATCGCCACTCAGTATCTGGGGTGACCACTCTGACGTCATGGCTGTCAGGGATACTGGCTGGATTCAAATGTTTGCCGAAAATGCACAACAAGCATTTGATTTAACCCTGTGTGCTTTCCGTATCGCTGAAGACCCTGCAGTTCTCCTTCCTACAATGGTTCACATCGATGGTTTCCACCTGTCGCATGTTATTGAATCTATTTTACTCCCTGAAGGTGATGAGGTGAATAAATTTCTCCCCAAATTTCGTCCTCTTTATGCACTCAATCCGAGTAAGCCATTAACCATGGGTGATTTCACCACGCCTGACCTTTATACCGAGGCTAAGAAAAGCCAGGACGAAGCTCTGCGAAATTCTATGAAAGTTATTTTACGAGCATGGCGAGAATTCGGAGGGCTGTTTGGGCGTGATTACTTCCCTGTGGAAACATATCGGGCAGAAGATGCTGATGTTTTGCTATTGACTATGGGAAGCTTTAGCGAGGTAGCTATGGGAGCTATAGATAGATTAAGAGAGGCAGGGGAAAAAGTAGGATTGGTAAAATTACGCCTATGGCGCCCATTTCCCTTTAATGCGTTCTGTCAGGCAGTAGCTCAAGCGAAGCTGCTCATCGTCCTTGACCGCGCTATCTCCTTTGGTGGCCCAGGTCCGGTCTGCTCTGAGGTAAAGGCTGCTCTATATCATTTAGAAAAGAAGCCGCAGATTATTGGCTTTATCGGTGGATTGGGTGGCAGAGATATATCGGTTGAGGGGTTCCAGAATATGATACATCGAGGAATGGAGAAGGCGGAACAGGGAAAGTTCGAGGAAGTTGAAATATTCGGAGTAAGAGAGTGATGGGTTCCCAAAAAATTGGCACAATTTTTGGGGTGAAGTAATGGAGACCTTAGGTATATATGTACCTCGTTTAGTGACAAGGAGGCAAAGCTTTGCTCCCGGACATCGTGCTTGTTCAGGGTGTGGTGAGGCTCTAGCAGTGATGCTCGTAATGAAAGCTCTGGGCAGGAATGTAATTGTTGTCATGTCTACCGGATGTATGGAGATTATATCCTCACAGCTTCCTTATACCTCCTGGGAGGTTCCCTGGATTCACACTTTGTTTGAGAATTCCGCCATAGTAGCCTCGGGCATAGAAGCGGGAATGAAGGCGCTAAGACGGAAAGGGACTTCTTTACCTAAGACCAAGGTCGTAGCTATGGGCGGTGATGGAGCAACCTTCGACATTGGCTTTGGAGCTATATCCGGCGCCTTTGAGAGAGGGCATGATTTTATCTACGTTTGCTTTGATAATGAAGCCTATATGAACACCGGCATCCAGAGGTCAAGTGCTACTCCTTTTGGTGCTTCCACTACTACTCAACCAGCAGGGAAAGTCAGCATGGGACAAAGCACCTGGAAGAAAAATATGCCCGCTATTGCTGTTGCTCATGACATTCCCTATGTGGCTACTGCCTCCCCTAGTTATCCCTTTGACCTTATGAACAAGATAAAAAAAGCAGTGGCTATTGAAGGTCCCACTTACGTTCATATCCTATCGGTTTGTCCTACGGGCTGGCGAATTCCCACTGATATGACTATAAGGTTAGGGCGTCTAGCAGTGGAAACAGGAGTTTTCCCACTTTATGAGGTAGAGGATGGCAAATATACCTTAAATTATGATCCGCCACGACTACGGCCTGTCGAAGATTACCTTAAACCGCAAGGGAGATTCAGACACCTCACACCGAAAATGGTGAAAAAAATACAGCAGCGGGTAAGTGCTGAATATGCCAGTCTCAAGGAGAAAGCACAGTAGGTAAAGATGGGCAAGGTTGTTTTTAGCAGTTGGGCTGGTAAAACCGTCGATAATAGGGGGTTAGGAGTCAAGCAGCACGCCTATGCAGAGGACTTAGGGCTTCCATCAGGGTACGACCATACTAAAGTGGCAGCCTTTATGGGTTGGGATGGATTTGTGGTATGGGATGAAAAGGTTAACGTAGTGGATATGGCTCATGCCTATATCAAGGAAGTTCAAAAGGTTTGTTGCGGTGAATGTATGGTTGGCTACATTGGAATTACTGTGCTGGCTGATACTTTGGCCAGGATTTTGGATGGAAAGGGGAGAGAGAAGGATATTAGTTTACTACAATGGCTAGCCAGCGGAATCAAAGAGAATGCCGGGTGTACTTTTGGACAGACTGCTCCAATACCAATCATTGATAGTATCAAATATTATAGAGATGAATACCTCAAGCTGATAAAAAATAAAAAGGCTGTTCCCAAGTCAAATTACAAAGTGATGGTCACAGCACCTTGTATGGAGGCTTGTCCCGCTCATCTGGATATACCTGGCTATATACAGTTGATAAGGAATCAAAGATATCGCGAATCCCTTAGCTTAATAAGAAATGGCGTTTGTCTACCAGGTGTTATTGGACGAGTATGCACCGCTCCTTGTGAAGAAGCTTGTAGACGCACCCAATATGATGGCCGTGTTTGTATAAGGCTCTTGAAGCGGTATGTGGCTGATTGGGAGATGAATAGTGGATTAACTCCTTCATCGGCTAAACCTAGAAAATCTAAGGAGAAGGTAGCCATCATTGGGGCAGGACCAGCAGGCTTGGCTTGTAGTTACAATTTGGCTCTAAAAGGGTACCAAGTTACTATCTTTGAGGAATTGTCGGTGGCCGGGGGTATGGCTGCAGTAGGTATCCCGCAGTATCGCTTGCCAAGAAAAATTCTGGAGAGAGATATTGAACTCATTGAAAAGGCGGGCGTGGAAATAAGGCTAAATACCAAAATAGGTAGAGATTTGGAAATGGAGGGTCTGTGGAAGGATGGTTATAAGGCAATTTTCATCGCCATTGGTGCTCATAAAGGTCGAAAAATGGGTGCTGAGGGTGAAGATAATGACTATGAAGGCTTTGTTGACGGAATGAAATTCTTGCGGGATGTGAATTTGGGCAGGGTGATAGAACCTAAGAATAGAGTACTGGTAGTTGGAGGTGGGGATGTAGCTGTAGATTGTGCTAGAAGTTGCTTGAGACTTGGATTTAGGGATGTAAATATAGTTTACCGGCGTTCTCGGGTTGAGATGCCGGCAAGAAAAGCAGAAATAGAAGAAGCAGAGAAAGAAGGTGTCAAGATCAGTTACTTAGTCACGCCCACCAAAATATTGGCAAGGGATGGTAAAGTAATAGGCGCTGAATGTGTCAAAATGGCGTTGGGGGAGCCTGACTCCAGTGGCAGACGACGACCTATTCCTATCAAAGGGTCGGAGTTCGTTATGAAAGCAGCCATGATAATTCCAGCCATTGGCCAGCAGCCTGATTTGTCCTTTTTACCTGATAGGAACCAGATTAAGCTTGCTAAGCAGATGACCATAGAGACCGATACAACTACCTGTCAAACAAGTGGTGAAGGAATCTTCGCTGGTGGTGATTGTGTAACCGGGCCTGCGGTATTAATCGATGCTTTGGCATCAGGCAATAGAGCAGCTCAAAGCATTGATCAGTATATAAGAAAGGGTAAGGTAACTCAGGGCGAAGATAGTAAATTGGAAATTGCAGTGAAGGGCATTAATCTCTCCGAGCAGAGAGAGCAGGAAATTGTCCCTAGGGAAATGCCTCAAATTACAAGTCAATTACCATTAAAGAAGAGATTTGGTAACTTTCGAGAGGTAGAAAATGGCTTCAATGCCGAAGCTGCTTTGGAGGAAGCAAAACGTTGTCTCAGGTGTTATAGAGTAATGGTATGGCTTCCAGCCAAATAAATTGGGATGGATGATAAAGAGAAGAACAATGGTAGAGCTGACTATAGATAATCAAAGGGTGAGGGTAAAAAAAGGCACAACGATACTCGAAGCAGCTGATAAGTTTAATATTACTATACCTACTCTGTGTCATCATGAAAACCTCACCCCTTTGGGGTCCTGCAGGTTATGCACTGTTGAGGTCATAGTTAATGGTATATCTAAGTTAACCACTGCTTGCACTTTCCCAGTGGAACAGGGAATAGAAGTCAGGACAACTTCACAAAAAGCATTGGAAGCACGGAGATTAGCGGCAGAGTTGCTATTAGCAAAGTGTCCTACCTCTGCAAAAATAAAAAGTTTAGCTCAGGAAATAGGTGTTGCCAAACCAAGAATTAAGGTAAGAGAAGAGGATTGTATCCTTTGCGAATTGTGTGTAAGAACATGTCGAGAAATTGTAGGAAGGCAGGCACTTAAGTTTATTAACCGGGGCCTAAATCAAAGGGTAGAGCCGCGTATTGATTTCTCGCCTGACATGTGTATTGGCTGCGGTTCCTGCGCTTATGTCTGTCCCACGGGGGCGATAAAGATGGAGGATAAGGATGGTACTCGAGTAGTCTATGCCCGTAACTGGGAAAAGGAATTTAAATTGAAGAAATGCAAAGTTTGTGGTAACTATTGGGCTCCTGAAGAGCAACTGGAGTATATTAGGGGAAAATTGAATTTACCTCCAGATTTTTTTGATGTTTGCCCTAACTGCAGATGAACTATTTTCCTTATCAGAGTGCTATAATGCAATTTTGGTCAGCGGGGTGTGGCGCAGCGGTTTAGCGCGCATGGTTTGGGACCATGAGGTCGGTGGTTCAAATCCACTCACCCCGAGTTTATATAAATTAAATAAATAAAAAGGAGGTTTAAAGAATGGAAGAGGTTGTGATAGTTGATTATCTAAGGACAGCATTTTCAAGGTCGAGGCCGGCAGAGCCAGAGAGAGATGTGTTTAACAGTGAAAACATGCCTGCGTTGGCTGGCAGGTTGATAAAGAAAATAATCGAGCGGACAAAGATTAATCCCGAGGAGATTGGTGATGTGCTTACCGGATGCACCATGCAAATGACGGAGCAATGGCTTTATGGTGGAAGGGCAGTAGCCATGCTAGCTGATTTGCCCATAAATGTCCCTGCACAAGGAATAGAACGTGTTTGCTGTTCAGGCATGTCTGCTATACACACCGGGGCGATGGAAATTACACAGGGTTATTCCGACATTGTTTTTGCCTGTGGCATAGAGCATATGACTCATCTTGGCATGGATATGAGTCTGAATCCGCATCTGAATGCAAGCCCAACGTTGCTACAGCCACACTATGTACAGGAGTACGATCTCCTGACAGCAATGAGCATGGGGCTAACAGCAGAAAAATTGTACCAAGAATGCAAAGACGAGATAGGATTAACTAAAGAGGACATGGATAAATGGGCTGTTAGAAGCCATAATCTGGCTGAAAAGGCTCTCAATGAGGGCTATTTCAAAGATGAGATTATGCCTGTTGAGGTAACGCTTGCTGATGGCACCAAAAAGGTTATAGATTCGGACCAGGCGATAAGAAGGGGTGCGACTCTCGAAGCTACTGCATCTCTAAATCCATCTTTTAAACCTGACGGTGTTATCACGCCGGGGAACTCTTCACCGTTGAATGCTGGAGCTACGGCTATGCTTCTGATGTCCAGAAAAAAGGCAAAAGAATATAGGCTTAAGCCCATGGCGAAGATTGTGTCCCTAGGATGGGCTGGAGTTGAGCCCAGTATCATGGGCAAGGGTCCTGTCCCAGCTAGTCAAAAAGCATTGAAGAGGGCTGGATTGGATGTTAAAGATATTGATTTCTGGGAAATCAACGAGGCTTTTACCGCGGTGACCCTGTATGCCATAAAGAAATTGGGCATTGACCCAGACAGAGTGAATGTAAAGGGTGGTGCGACCGCGATAGGGCATCCGTTAGCTGCTTCAGGACCAAGACTCACCGGGACTTTGGCGCGCATATTAAAGGAGAAAAATGCTAGGTATGGATGCGCCACACTTTGTGGAGGTGGTGGGCAAGGAGCAACAACGATAATCGAACGGGAAAAGTAGGCTGGCTTAGCAAATAGGGAACTCGTTGACTGCTGCCATCACAGGTCTTGCGGTGGAACCGGAAACTGCCGCGCTTGTGATATTAAATTCGCCCAGCTAAGCCTTGGGAGCTAAAGAGCTAGTTGCTGGCGATAATTTCGCAATGGAAATCACTCTCGCCAAAGGCGAGTCCCATTGCCTTTGCTCTCCGGAAGTAAAGCTCTATTCTGGTGGCCAGCTTCCAT
>MNYD01000126.1 GCA_001872925.1 Dehalococcoidia bacterium CG2_30_46_19
ATTTAAACCCCACTCCCAAGTACTTCAATTTGCCATACGGCCAGAGTAGCCAGGGAGACTACACTATCATCCTCACTCAGTGTCATCAAACGCACCCCTCTAGTATTCCTGCTTTGAATTGAAATTTGCACCATAGGTATACGCACTACGTTACCTTTGCTTGACAACATTACTAAGTAACCATCTGTTGAAACTAGCTTACACCCTGCTAATTTACCTGTCTTCTCACTCACTCTATGTGCTCGGATTCCCTTACCACCTCGCTTGTGCATTAAATAATTTGGCACTTTAGTCAACTTACCAAAACCACGCTGTGTTACAGTAAGCAAACATGCCCCGGAAAACACGACTCCCATACCCACAGCACAGTCGCCATCCAGGCGGATACCACGAACACCACCACTGATTCTGGATGCAGCTCTCAAATCATTAACCCTACACTTAATAGCCCGCCCACCTTCGCTCACTATAATAACCTCATCTGAATTAGTAGCTACTCCAGCTGATATTAGCTCATCTCCCTTATTAAGTCTCATACCAACAATACCTTTCTTCCTAATCTTGGCAAACTTATCTAGGGAAGTTTTTTTAATCATACCAGCCTTAGTAGCCATCAACAGGAACTTGTCTGACGGGAAATCTGCTGAAGCTACCATTGCGGTTACTTTATTCTTTAGATCAATAAGCAATAAATTGACTAGCGCGGTTCCCTTAGTACCTCGAGACAAACCTTCAGGAATTTCGTAGCACTTGAGCGAATAAACTTTTCCGGAAGCAGTAAAGAAAAGCAAGTTATCATGGGTATCAGCTATTAAGATGTGTTTTATAGAATCAGCTTCGCGAGTCGCCATTCCCATGACCCCTTTCCCACCACGATGTTGCAATCGATACATGCCAACCGAAACTCTCTTAATAAATCCTTGATTAGTCAAGATAACTATTACTTTTTGGTGAGGAATAAGCTCTTCCTTACGAAATTCAACCGCCTCCTCTTCGCTAATCATGGTCCGCCGCTGGTCACCATACCTGGATTTCAATTCAGCAATCTCTTGCTGAATAAGGTATAATACCTTCTTGGGATTAGCCAACAAATCCTCTAAATAGGAAATGTTGCTTATTACATCCCTATATTCGTCATCAATTTTCTCTCGCTCTAAGTGAGCCAATCGTCGAAGTGGCATGTCAAGAATAGCTTGCGCTTGAATCTGGGACAGGCTAAAAAACGATGCTAATTCGCTACGAGCGGACTCAACCGTTTCGCATTTTCGAATTATGTTGATCACCTGCTCTAGGTTATCCAGGGCAATTTTAAGTCCCTCAAGTATATGTGCTCTCTCTTTAGCCTTGTTTAGCTCAAACTGAGAGCGTCTGATGATAATCTCTTGACGGAAATCAATGTAACAAATCAGAGCTTCCTTGAGATTAATAAGCTTAGGTTGCCCATTAACTAAAGCTACCATATTAATGAAAAAGGCAGTTTGCATTGCAGTGTTCAGGTAAAGGTTGTTAATTATTTGCTGGACAGGTGCCTCTTTCCTAACTTCAATAACAACTCGCATTCCTTCTCTATCTGATTCATCACGTACTTCGCTGATACCATCAATCTTTCTTTGTTTAACTAGCTCGGCTATCCTCCCTACCAAAGCTGATTTATTTACCTGATAAGGGAGTTCAGTGATGATTATCTGCCTTCTACCCCCCTTGGTAGTTACCTCGTTAACTTTAGCCCGAACCACAACCTTCCCTTGCCCAGTGGCATAAGCATTCTTTATTCCTTCAGTGCCTAAAATAACCCCACCAGTAGGGAAGTCAGGCCCCGTAACAAAATCCAGAACTTCCTCCACAGTAGCATCAGGACTGTCAATCAAATAAGTGATAGCATCACATACTTCAGCAAGATTATGTGGCGGTATATTAGTTGCTATACCTACAGCTATACCGGAAGAACCATTAACCAGCAGATTAGGTAATCTTGCTGGCAAGACAGAGGGTTCCTTAAGGGAAGCATCAAAGTTAGGAACGAAGTTAACAGTACCTTTGTCAATATCAGCTAGCATCTCTTGTGAAATCTCAGCGAGCCTAGCTTCCGTATATCGCATTGCTGCTGGTGGGTCATTATCAATACTGCCAAAATTACCCTGTCCATCGATTAAAACGTATCTCAGGGAAAAATCCTGTGCCATCCTCACCATAGCTTCATAAACAGGAGCATCACCATGAGGGTGATATTTCCCCATAACCTCCCCGACAATTCGAGCACTTTTCTTATGTTGACTATTATGACGTAACCCTAGCTCATTCATAGCGTAGAGAATACGTCGTTGTACCGGCTTCAAGCCATCTCGTGCATCAGGCAATGCTCGGGAGACAATAACACTCATAGCATAGTCAAGGTATGAGCTTTTCATTTCCTCTTCGATATTAACAGGCCTTACTATTCCTACTGCCATTGCGTCTCACCTCACTCGATATCCTCGACTACTGAAAAACCATCTGGTAACATTTCTTCAGAGGAGTCCTCGACCTCCTCCTCAAAATGCTCGGCTTCTTCTTCCTTGTCAACGATACCCCACCTGAGCAATTTCCCTCCAGCATAAGGATGGGAAGAATCAGCGATTTTACCTGGGAAGGAAGGAATACCACTCTGATCAGGACGTTGATATATCTCCTTAATTATCACCTGAGCCTTGGTTGCTTCCACACCAAAAATGGCAGCTACATACTTATTGCCGCCTTTTATAAGCTTCACGAGGCGCGAGCTATGTTTAGGCTCTACCTCGCCGAGATACATCCCATCTTCACTTGTAACGACCAACCGCTGTTCTTCCAGACTTAACTGTACTTGGTCACCTTGGTTTACCCTAGCTAATACCTTGCTCGGGGCTAAATTATGAAGGGTTACTATTCCAGACTTAGTTGATTCAGCAATAAAAAGCTCAGGGATAATTCTAGCTACTTTATTATCAAAACCTACCTTAGATTCTGATAAGCTATCCAAACGAGCAATATTCTTCTTGGCAATTGCATTATCTGGTGCGAGTTCCAGCGCCATGAGATAAGCTTCTCTTGCTTGGGCAATTTCCCCCAATTCTGTCAAAGCTCTGCCAAGACGATTATAAGCCTTAATATCATTAGGAAATCTTTCGATTATCTCCCTGTTTAACTTCGCAGCTTCTTCCCAGCGTCCCTGAACAGCCAAATTTGTCGCTTCCCTACTTAATCGCTGCCTTTGTAAAGACTCACCTTCTTCCAATTGATAAGGCATCTTCAAGTCACCTCACACAATACTAGTATAAGCAAGTTGCCATAGCAAGTAAACTCAGCCACCCTGTAAACTCACTGTAAATAACCGGGAATAAACAGGTCCCTCAGGTCTTAGCTGACTCTTCATTAAGTTAATGGAATTTACAGTAATATGGCACCTGCTTTCAAATTTGGTAGAGGTCAATAACCGCCCAAGGTCTTTTCTATCACCTAATGAGGCATTATCCCTAACACGTGCCAGCGTCAAGTGTGGTACAAATGATTGATTTTCTCTAGCAAAGCCCAAGGGAACAAGTTTCGAATCCACCCTTTGCTGTAAATCTAAAAGCTTGCCTGTTTCTCCGCTGATACCAACCCAGATAACACGTGGCTGCGCCATCTTTGGAAAGGCTCCTAAACCTGAAACCTCCAATCTAAACGGAGAAATTCCATAAACAGCTTCCTTCATAGCTTCAGTTATCTCGGTTATCAGATTACCAGGGACGTTACCTAAGAATTTCAAGGTCAAGTGAACATTCTCAAAGTCCACCCACTTAACGAATGGATGCCTAGCATCCATAAGGTTACTACCCAATTGCGCTAACTCATACTTAATTTCACGGGGCAATTCGATGGCGATAAAAGACCGAATCCTTTCACGTTCAAATGTCAATCTTCTCTCCCATTAGTTATAGAGTAATTCGAGCACCACTAAACCTCTAATCTCAATTTTATGGTCAACCACAAATTTTTGGGAAATATTTCATTTACCATATAGACATTATAAGTCATCTTTATTTACAATAACTAAATTAACAATATTTATTGCTATTAAGCAAATGTCAAATCACATCAAAGTAGCCTCTCAAGATACTACAGGTACTAATGTCTTCGACCTTACTGTGCCGGAGCTTATGGAGATGGCAAAAAAGCTACGATGCCATATAATCACTATGATCGCTACAGCAGGCAGTGGACATCCTGGAGGCTCTTTATCAGCTGTAGATATCATCACCGCACTTTATTTCAAAATTATGCACCATGACCCGCATAACCCCAGATGGAAAGACCGTGACAGATTTATATTAAGCAAAGGGCATGCTGCTCCAGCCTTATATGCTGTCCTAGCTGAAAGTGGCTATTTCCCCGTGGAAGAATTGACCAAGTTGAGAAAACTAGATAGCCGCCTTCAAGGACATACTGATAGAAATCTTACCCCCGGGGTAGAAATGTCAGCAGGCTCTTTAGGTCAAGGTTTATCCTTCGGCATCGGTATTGCATTAGCTGCTAAGCTCGATCACCATGATTATCAAACCTACGTTCTCCTTAGCGATGGTGAATGTGAAGAAGGCCAAACTTGGGAGGCAGCTTTATCAGCCGCCCACTTCAAATTGGATAATTTGACTGCGGTTATTGACCGCAATCAACTGCAACTTAGTGGCTGGACTCGGAATATCATGAATATCGAGCCGGTAAACGAAAAATGGCAAGCTTTCGGTTGGCATACCATTGAAATAGATGGCCATAACTTTGACCAAATTTTGACCGCTTTCGAGGAAGCTAAAACAACCAAAGGTAAGCCAACCATTATCATTGCACATACCATTAAGGGTAAGGGAGTTAGCTTTATGGAGAATAATGTTGAATTTCACGGCAAGGCACCTACATTGGAGGAAGCTAAAAGAGCGTTACAGGAACTGGAATAATAATGACTGTGGAAGCATCTACCCGCGAAGCTTACGGCAGAACGTTAATTGAACTAGGTAAACAAAACAAAGACATTATTGTCTTGGATGCTGATTTATCATTATCCACAATGACTTACCTTTTTGCACAAGAATTTCCCGAGCGTTTCTTTGACTGTGGTTTAGAGGAACAAAACATGATAGGTATAGCCGCTGGATTAGCTGCTTCAGGGAAAACCGTTTTTGCCAGTTCTTTTGCTGTTTTTGCTTCATGCCGCTGTTTTGACCAGTTAAGGATGTGTATCTCCCAACCAAAATTAAATGTCAAGATCGTAGCCACCCATGGAGGTATTACTGTTGGCGAGGATGGTACTTCCCACCAAGCCATTGAGGATTTATCCTTATATTGCTCCCTTCCCAGCTTTACCGTTATTGTCCCCGCTGATGCCATAGAAACCACTGAGGCAGTAAAAGCAGCTGCAGCCACCTACGGACCTTTTTACATTAGATTAAGCCGTCCTAAAACACCGCTCATCTACCGCAAAGGCCACCATTTCACGGTGGGTAAATCAATAACCATGAAACATGGTAAAGACGTTGCCATTATAGCCATGGGCATTATGGTAGCTAAAGCTTTGCAGGCAGCAAAGGTATTGGCAAACCAGGGAATAGGCTGTCGTGTAATTAATATGCACACTCTCAACCCCCTGGATGAGGAAGCTATAATTAAAGCAGCCTCAGAGACAAAGGCAATCGTCGTTGCTGAGGAACATTTGGCTCATGGCGGCTTAGGTAGCCGAGTTGCTCAAATAGTAGCTAGAGAAAAACCAGTGCCTATGTCTTTCGTTAATCTTAAAGACCGTTATTCTTTATCGGGGAAATCCGGGGAGCTGCTTCAAAGATCTGGGCTGACCGCGGAAGGTATCGAAGAGGCAGTAAAGCAAGTTATTCAAAAAAAATAAGCTTTCTTTTTGTGAGATGCCTAGCTGGGTTTGGCATCGAGAGCGCGGCACGAAACAGCTAATCTTCCAGGATAACCCTGGCATCCAAAGCTATGACCTTATCCTTATAGGCGAATATGGGGTTAAGGTCAAGCTCTTTAATTTCAGGAGTTTGTTCTACAAACTGTGATACTCTGACCATTAAGTCTTCAAGAGCAGTGATGTTAGCTGGTTCTTGTCCCCGGTAACCTTCCAATAAGGGGTATCCCTTTATCTCCCTGATCATCTCAGCAGCATCTTCCCGGGTAATCGGAACTATCCTGAAGGAAACATCCTTTAGTAACTCTACCAGAATGCCACCGAGACCAAACATGATCACTGGCCCAAATTGAGGGTCCTTGCTCATGCCGACAATTACCTCGATGCCCGGACGAGCCATTTTCTGCACAGTTAAACCATGAATGACAGCGCCGGGATATTTATGCTTTATGGATGACATGATTTCAGCATATGCCCTGCCTGCTTGGGTAGCATTAGCAATGTCCAATTTAACTCCGCCGGAGTCGCTCTTATGCACGATATCAGGCGAGGCAATTTTAAGCACTACCGGGAACCCCAACTCTTTGCTTACAGAAATAGTTTCTTTCCTGGTTTTAACCAATCTCGTTTCAATAACCGGTATGCCAGCTTGCTTGAGCAATTCTTTAGATTCAAATTCCGTTAACACTGTCCTTCTCTCCATCTTCGCCTTATCTAAAATTGTAGTTCCTACTGTCATATTTCCCTGTTCCCTCCTGCAATTCGGTTATCCGCATATTATAGCTCAGTATAAAACCATTGTATACTCACGAATTGCCGAGCAAATGTGTGCTTAAGTTGAGCTGCCTGTTTATCA
>MNYD01000079.1 GCA_001872925.1 Dehalococcoidia bacterium CG2_30_46_19
TAGAAGACCATCCATTCTACTCTCAGTCTCTCACGGGTGGTAAAGCGTAAAAGGTCTGCCACCCCTCTCCAGTGCTCATACCTATTCTCCAGAATAATGGGCTTTCTTTTAAAGAAGTAGAAGCTGGTTGACTTTCTCATCCTGGTAACTCCTTATGGTAAGTTAATATCATTACTAACCATACCATGAGTGTTACCCATGTATCTCAGCCTCCGCATGAAGTACCCGCCGGCTGGAAAAGTTATGAAAATGAAGAAATAGGCATTAGCTTTTATTATCCTGCAGAATGGGGAGAGGTAACCGATTTTATGGATGGTTTTGCGGATTATTGGGAACTGACGGAGGAAGAGCAAAAGCAGCTTGAAAAGAGTGGAGAATACCTTATTTTTTCGAACCTTGAAGCATGGGGCCCTCATATCAGAGTAACCTCAGTCCAAAAAATAGTAGCTAATCCATCGTTTCCGCTTTTAGGCGTTCTTGGTATGCTTTTGGTCGCAGACACAGAATTCGATATTGACCAATTCCCTAAAACCATTGAAAAGATCTCTACAATCCCTGAGATTGAAATAGACGAAGAGTTAAAAGAAGAAATTTTGAATGTATTCATGCTATTTGCAGAGGGACTTCGAGGAGTTGGAGAGGAAACTTTAATTTTAAGTGACTCAGGTACTCTTATAGGAATAGTAGCTAAAGGAGGCGAAGGGTGGGACGTCGGAGCTAGGGACTTCTACGACGCAATCTTAACTGTTCCTTATCAAGATGAGAAATTAATTTATGTTAGTTTTACTTTTGAGGAAGGGAAGGAAAACCAAGAGGAATTGTTTAACAAAATGATAAAAAGTATTCAATTATTGGGAGCAGAAATTGAGCCACTAGAAGATAGGGAAGAATTTGAAGAAAAAGATTTGCTCCCAAAAAGAAGGAAAGATGCGTATAGAATAACAACATTGAACAGGATAGCTCTTCACTTATCGTTTACTTACCGCGGTCATCAGCAGTATCCAGGGGAAGCGGGAAGCAATCAATGGGAAGCTTTGGAAAATGCCTTAGTCCCCAAGTATTATGATGAACTTATCCCAATAAAAGGATTGGATCCTTCTCGCTTTGAATATTGGGTTTCTTCTAATAACCAGAAATATATTCTTAAAGTAACTTTAGATACCCATTTTGAAGAAACCCTAGAAACTCCCACCAATTGTCCCAATATAAATAATGATATCGATGGGTTTCCTTTAGGAGAAGGGATGGTTGATTGCGGAATTCAAGGACCAGATGAAAGAGAGTATTGCATCGGATGTGGTTTCTAATAACCAAATGTTTTCTACCTCTCGGTTTACTAAATAATTATTTTTCTTATCCAACCCTCTCTAACTCAGAAAGTATTCCCTCTTCTTCATCGGCAATCTCAAAAAGCAATTTTTGAATATCACCAACCTTCCCGCCATTGGGAATATCTTTGACTAAATGAGCTACTTCTGTCCACCTCCTTCCTACCTGCTCATATTTATCCCCTAAGGACTTTAGCTCATCGCTTTTAATGAGGTCGCTCGCCTCCCTCAAAAACCTCGAGAACAGGTAGCGAAAACAACCACCACCACTGCCGTCCTCCTCCAGATAAACATATGTAAATTTATAGCCCCAGCCAAATTCTTGAGGCGGATATTCCTCAGGCCACATGACAATCTCATCGCCAAAATGGCGAATGCCTTTTATGCCCAGATTTTTTATCGGTGGATTTAACATGGAATCCGCCGTCTTTACAATCGCCCTTTCAATTGCCTTATTAAGTGGACTTAGCTTGAGAGGGAATTTAAACTCGAGCCACATATTCTGTGCGGGAAAGGGACCAAATTTGGATGCTCTTGCCTCCTCAAGCTCACCAAGCGTTGCAATCTGCAATTTTTGATACTGAGTATCGGCAATGTAGGCAATGCCTCTTTCCTCATCTAAACCAGCAACAACCACAGTATGTGCGCCAAAGTGGGCTTCTTTTGATAGCTTAAGATACTTTAAATAAGGCATATCGACATGAATTGCTACAGGAATACCACTGCCTATCAGTTCTTTTAACGATTGATACGCTTTTCTTCTGCTTGATGTCACGTGTATCTCTAAACCCACACCAAGGTTATCACACAGATTTCTATCCAAATCATTTATTCGTCCGCCGACAAAGGGAAATTTCATCCACTCCGTCTTCCAATAGATAAAACCCAGAGCGCTACCAAGCCCGAAAATCATTGGCTCAGTGAAGTTAAACCCGTAAAATTCATAGATATTTCTCAGCGCAGTGGATTCGCAATGCACCCCAGGTCGGTGGATAAAGTCTTTGATAAGCTTCTTCACCTTATCACCATTATAAACCTTTGTATTTTAAGGGTGTTGCCGGGCATCAAACCACTTCTGGTCGGCAAGAACCACAGAGGTCTCGACCTGACGTTCAGGGATTGACCAGTATTTTCTCAACAACCGTTCTTTCTCTTCCCAGGAAACCAACCGAAAACCATGGTCTTCATAGAAACGAATTGCCCACAGGGCATCTGCCCAGGTGCCGACTAACAGCGGGCGAGTCGCCTGCTGACGAAGAGAGGATAGTAATTTCCCCCCCATGCCCTGATTTCGTTTAGCCGCGCGAACATAGGCATGTCTGATGAGGGTCACATCTTGAAGATGTTGAATGCCCATCACGCCAACCAGTTGGCCATCCTGCTCATATCCCCAGAACACAACACCCTGGTCTATCTCGTGCTGAAGCTCATCTTTAGACATATAAGGCTCTTCCCAGCGGTCTCCGGGGATGACTCCCTTGTACGCTTCGGCGGCATCATTGATAATGGAGTAGATTAGCTCAACCTCGCTGTTATCGCATTGACGAATCATGACCTTCTTGGGTGTCAAAAGCGAATGGCGTATCGCGTCTTACTTCTTCAGCGCATCCAACGCTCGCTGGAATGTCTCATTGGCAGCCCGTACATATAGCTCCAACGGCACAAGTTCGCGGCTGACAATATTGAGAGTCTCGATAGACATCTTCCCATCCCGCACCAGTTGACGACCAGCATCCTTCGCCGCATCAAAGATATCATCCAATGGCCTACCAAGCTTCATCATGGGCCTCAATGCCTCTCCGTGGGGACGCAGCAGCGCTCCGGCAAATTCCATGGTTGCGTTCTTGCAAAAGGCTTTCGTATGAACCAGCAGCGGGTCGAAATTGTCCATCTCCCAGAAGCCACAGTTAGACACCAGCACCACCTTGCCACGCTTGTGCCCATCACGCACCAGGTGACGACAGTGACCATCCCGTAGCTTGAAAAACGGCTGCACCAGCGGAACTATTCGGTCCAGCAGGTTCTTCATCGGACCTGTGATTCCATCTACGTAGACCGGAGTGCCAAACACGTAAATATCAGCCTCACGTAACTTTGGATAGAGCATCTGCATGTCGTCTTTCTGCCAGCACTGGCCAGGTGTCTTGAGCCAGCAGGTAAATCCGCCGTGGCAGGGGTTGATTTTAAGCTTTCTGGTATAAAAGAGCTCGACCTCCGCTCCCGCCTCCTTCATCCCCTCAAGGAAGGGATTTAAGATAAGGGCTGTGTTGCCCTTGTCCATCCTGGGACTGCCGTTAAACGCCAGTACTTTCATATTCTCCTCCTTGGTGCATCAGTGTCCTTTAACCTTGTATCCTTTCCTGAACCGCTTTGCTTGTTAATTCTCAAACTTGTGTTGTCATTTTCACCGCCCTGACCACAACGAATGACCCTTCCCCGTAGCCCTCCCTCACCAACTCAATGCCCTCCATTTCCGCTAGATTATGGAAAATCGTTTGGCTAAAATCAAAGCCGTTGAACTTTGCCTTCTTCAAACATGAAACAACCTCATCCACGGAATAAAATGTAGCTATCTTGTAAAACACACTTTCATATTTATGTTGCTGATACAACTGCCCAACAGGGCTGTCTTTATCAATGAATCCTATTATCAGGCATCCATCAGGTTTTAATATCCGGTATGCCTCGTTAAATGCCACTTCTACATTATCTAAAAAACAAATTGTGGTGACCATTAGAGCAAAGTCGAACTGCAAGTTACGGAAAGGGAGGCTTTCAGCTACGCCACCGATAACTTCAATCCCTCTCCGTAGGGCTATTTGCATCATTTTGCTTGATGGTTCGATTCCAAGCTTGATTCCCAAAGGCACAGCAAAGCGACCACTCCCAACACCAATTTCGAGACCATTTCCACCCTGGGGCAATAACTTCCTTATCGCTTGAAGCTCCGACTCGTAGGCGAATTTGTGTTTATCAAACCACTGTTCATACCGGAGCGGGTGCTTTTCAAACGGCTCAATTCTTGCCATATTACATCCCTGAGCATAAAATAATACTCTTTGCGAGGCTTGTTACGCCAATATGATTAAAGAGATTGTTCAGCAACCCATCCCCCTGACTCCCCTCCCTTAGCAAGGGAAGGGGGTTTAACGCCCCCGTGTAGGTAAGAGAGAGGTGAAACCCTCTCTATAAATCTCTTCCCCCTCTCCTTTGAAGGAGAGGGGGATAAAGAGGGTGAGGTTAGTAAACACTCTATGATTAAAGCGGTTTGTTTTGATTTACACGAAACTTTAGCGCACTATCAGCCTCCTCGCGAAGAGGTATATAGCAGAGCCTGTCATGAGCTTGGCCTTGAGGTATCTCCTGAGGCACTCCTTAAATCCCTTCCCCAGGCTGATGTCTGGTGGCGGGAGGAAAATTATCGTTCTCCAATAGGTAAAAGACCACCAAAGGAAAGAAATGCCGCCTATATTGAATATGGGCTCACAGCCTTAAGAGGAGCTGGTCTGGAGGTTAGCCGCGACATCGTGACTCAAATACTAATGAAGATATTCCCGGATGGCTTGAATTTCGAGCTTTATGATGATGCCCTGCCCACCTTAAAATTGCTCAAGGAACGCAACCTCATTCTGGGAATAATATCCAATGTCGGACAGGATACTACCTCAATATGCCAGAATTTAGGGCTACAACCTTATCTTGATTTCCAGGTAACTTCTTTTGAAGTAGGCTGTGACAAACCACATCCCGGGATATTTTTAGCGGCGTTGGAAAGGGCTCAGGTTAACGCTGAAGAAGCAATATATGTCGGTGACCAATATGATTTAGATGTCGTTGGTGCCCGCGGCGTTGGTATGAAAGCAGTGCTTATTGACCGTAATGACTCCTTCCCCGAAATTACCGATTGCCCCCGAATTCACCGCTTGACGGAAATCGTGGAATATCTCCTACCTTGATTTCAGGAACAGCCTCTCCCTCAGAGCTTTCAAATTTACTACATCCTCTTTATTATATTCCAACAGCAAAGCCAGAGCATTCTGGTCGTGGTCGATTTTATATCTCCACCACATCTCTATCGCATCCACTCCATGGATGCCTTGTAGCTGCCTGGGAATGCCCAGTTGTTGCTCCACTCCCTTAAGACCTCCATATAGATTGTTATCCCAGCAGTCATACATGAGGTCATGATGCTGAAACCTAATCTCAAGGTCTGTGCCCAGAGCAGCATAAATGAAAGGAAAATCGAATCTGCTGCCATTATAGGTATAAATCGTATTCACGCCCTCAAGGGTTTTGAGAAGGTTATCGCGGGTTACTTCCTCGTCCACCAATTGAATAACCTCGCCAACAATGCCATCACAGCGATAAATGCCGATCACGGTTATGGCATCAAAAAAGTAAGATAACCCGGTGGTCTCAATATCAAGGTAAGCCTCGAGTGATCTCTTCATAGTTTGCGCCCTTGCCTTTACTCACCACAACACAACCCACTGCATACCCTCTTGCCTTTAGACAATCCTCAAGGCATCGAACTTGAAGACATTATAACACAAGAGTTAAGAATCAAGGCTTGTAGAAGGCAGACAAAATTTTTAAATCAGCCCCCGCTTTTCTAAAATCCATAGTATGCCAGGAACTCTAAGGTCCAGTTCGGTATCCTGAGGAAGGTTCAGCAAAAAATCGCTTATCTTATCCCGCGGGACTGTTAAAACCTCAATCTCCTCGCTGATTTCTTTTTCCCTTTTCCCCACAAACTCAGCATCAGGGGCAAAGAAATGAGTTGACCTGGTGGAAGTTAACACCGGGGATATCGGCACTGAAATGATTGGAATGAGCCGCTCTGCCCTGTAGCCTGTCTCCTCTAAAAGTTCCCTCCGCGCAGTTTCCTCCTCGCTTTCCCCCTCTCTGTCGGTGAGCCCGGCAGGAAATTGGATAACGAAGGATTCTAAAGGAACTCTCCAGTTTCTTTCCAGAATTAATTCTCCCTTTCTAGTTAAAGCGACAATCACCACTGCCCCTTTACCATATATGTTTTTCCTTTCCACCGCTTCCCAAACACCTTCCTCACCCATATCTGTGTTAAAATATTTCCTCACTACTTGCAGATATTTTCCGTCAAAAGCAACCTCTCTATTTGTAATCCTCATTTTCAATCACTCCTGCCGCATATTGCTCAACTGAATATCGGGTTATTATAGTTCTTGCCCAAGGCGAAAGGAAACGACATTTAAGAGAGTGTTTAGCAACCCATCCCCCTGACCCCATCTCCTTTGAAGGAGAGAGGGATAAAGAGGGTGTTTAAAAATGTAGTGCGAGGCTTTAGCCTCGTGCGCACGACCCTGAAGGGTCGCACTACAAAAATTTGGGGGTGAGACACCCTTGAAATGCCTGAATTTGAACGCAAAATCAAAATTAAACAGCCTCTCTTACCTGCACTCCCCCCTTCCCTTGCTAAGGGAAGGGGGTCAGGGGGATAGGTTGCTAAACAATCTCATTTAACATGAAATATCCTGCCAATTTACTCAAGGCCGAACGAATGCCTGGCACATGGGTGGCAGACGTATCCCGTAGAGCCAAAAATTCCGTTCTATGTTGACATCTCCACAACCAAAGCCTATATAATTACGTCAAAACTAGAAGGTAAGGAGGTGAACTACCATGATGGAATATCCGCTATTGTTGAGGACTTTTCTTTTAAGAGCTGCAAAATTTTTCCCAAAGAAAGAACTGGTCTCATCATATCCAAATGAGACCTTCCGCTATACCTATGCAGACTATTTTAAAAGGACATGTCAGTTAGCTCATGCACTCAAATCACTGGGGGTAAAAAAGGGAGACAGAGTAGCCAGCTTCGCCCTCAATAACCAACGACACATGGAACTCTACTTCGGTGTAC
>MNYD01000048.1 GCA_001872925.1 Dehalococcoidia bacterium CG2_30_46_19
CTTGAGAACACGATGGAGTTCTATTAACCTTGTGGTCATCATCACCAGATATGCCATCACATCGTTTTGCCCTATGGCATCATGTAAGGCGCCAATTAGCTGCGCAATTTTCAGTGGTCCACTAGTGACAATATCATGGTAAGTATTCTCGGCGGTCTGAGTCCAATGCCAGGTATCCGTGAACGCTTTTATCTGGGCTTCAGACTCAACCCCACCATTTTCCTTGAACAGGATGTTATAGTCCTTCTTGCTATTGAACGGTGGGTCCAGATAGACAAGGTCAATAGAATTATCAGGAATATACTTGCGTAGGATTTCTAAGTTATCGCCGTAATATAAAACGTTGGTTTTCAACATGTAACTAGGGGTATTGCAATTTTTATGTTTCCCTTCACCTGTTGCCTCTTCTTGATAAATACTATTATTATATTATTTTAAGGTATATCTAAAGTATTGACAAAAGTCAACATATGTGCCAAAATATCAACAAATAGAGAATTGGTGTATTGCTTGATATGCAATGCCGCGGGTTTCTTTGAAATCGCCAATTCTCTTTTTAATTTTCTTCATCCTGAGGTAATTTTTCTGGCAAGTCAATAAACCTGAAGCCTTAGCCTTATCATAGTCAATTTTATTGACAGCTAAGATTTCGTCTTTTCTGGCGACAAGGGCTTCAGCGATGTTAAGCAAAGTCTTGTTTTTAATTTCCATAGAAAGAAAGCAAGCCTTTTTGAAGCTGTCTTGGCTGCCTTAGCTTTTTCTTCTAGCTCTTTTGTAGCCGCGTTCATATCTCCACTCCATTCTCGGTTTAAACGCTAATCAGGGTATATGTTAACTACTCTACCCTTATTACGCATATCAACGAGGTAGATACAATCAATGTCAGAAATAAGGTCACGTTCTAGATTCTGCACTTGGTTCTTTATCAGGTATTCCTCAATGAAAGGGTAACAAGCGAGTAGAAGAATAGTCTTTCTTGCTCTCTTTTCTTTAGCTAATTCAAGTTGCTTATTTGGCTGAACGCCATTCCCCTTAGGCTTAAATACTTCAGCGAAAATCTTCTTGTGCACCTCCGAAAAATCACGCACACGAATTGGGCTGATAGGCGATATCACCTTGCATATTGAATCTGGGTTTTTGTTAATTAGTAGCTCAGATGGACGGTATTTCCCCCATGCGTGGTATTCGTCCCTGCCCCTAGTTTTCTCTTGAGGCCATTTGGTAAATTTGCATGCGATATCAGGCCCAATATCTATAAAATCTGGCTTCAATATTGATTCCTTATCGATCAAAACCTCGGCAAAACTTTTTCGGAATTGTGAACGCTCTTCAGGCTTCAAATTAAAGACTGGTGGATGGATAAGCTTAAATTCCCCTTGAATTCCTTTGCTTGCCAAATTTTGGGTTAACTCTAAGCACAACTTCTCCCAGAATTCAGACCACCTGGAAATATCCCTTGTAGTATCTAGTTCTTTCACCTCAATTCCAATCCACTCCTGTGGGTTAGCACGCTCGTAAGCCACGAAGTCCCAACGCAGCTTGCCCACTAGCTCAGTGAGATGAGCTTCCGCTTTCTCATAAATATAGTTTCTTTTATGCTGTTTGTTATACCAGTCTAGGAAATATTCACAGCATGTTATTTCTTGATTTTCTTTACTCATCTCGCTCACACTACCACCATATTATTCCTGTGAATCACCTCGTCGCCATAGTTATGCCCCAGAAGGGTTAATATTTTAGCGGAGTGGGCGCCTTTAATGACGGATATATCGGCAGAGCTGTAATTGGAGACTCCGCAGCCAATTTGTCTTCCTTGTTCATCGAGGATATCCAGGGTATCGCCACGCTGGAAATCGCCGTTTACTTCCAGGATGCCAGCGGGGAGCAAGCTTTTGTTCTGCTCTTTGATGGCTATTTCAGCACCTTTATCCACCACTACTTTGCCCTTGGAAGCCAGACCGCTGAGCAGCCATCTTTTTTTGCTCTCCATTTTATTTACCTGTGCCGGGAAAAACGTGCCGATATCTTCTCCCTTGTCAATCCTTAATAAGATGTCAGGCTCGTACCCATCGGCAATGATGACGCTTACCCCTGAGGAGGTAGCAAGCCTGGCAGCCTCGATCTTGGTTACCATTCCACCGGTTCCCAGCCGGTTGGCGGTTTTGCTGGCCAGGTGCTCGATTTTGGAATCAATCTTGTCCACCCGGCGGATGAGTTGAGCCTGGGGGTTATAGTTCGGGTCATCAGTATATAAGCCTCCGATGTCGGTGAGCAGTATTAGAAGGTCAGCATCAACCAGATTGGCTACCATAGCGGAAAGGTTATCATTATCCCCGAATTTAAGCTCCTCAATCTCGTCCAGGGCAACAACATCGTTCTCATTGACGATGCAGATTACCCCCAACTCCATCAATGCCAGCAGTGTATTGCGGGCATTAAGGTAGCCAGCACGGTCAGACATATCTGCTTTGGTAAGCAATGCCTGGGCTATGGGTATATCATACCTGTTAAAAAGTTGCTCATAAGCAGACATAAGGTAGCTTTGTCCTACTGAAGCTAGAACCTGTTTGAACTGCGTATTCTTACGTTCTGAAATTCCGGCTAGTTTTTCTCTTCCCGCAGCTATGGCTCCTGAGGAAACGATTATTATCTCCTTGCCCTGGTGATGGAGCTGGGCTATTTGCGCTACCAAACTTGACATAACTTCTAAATCAAGGTGCTCTGTGCCTGAGGTAAGAAGCCTTGTGCCAAATTTAGCTATTATGCGGTGATAAGACATCAGTGAGATTATAGCAATGCTGGAGAAGCTCAACAACTGAACAAAATACTATTATACTACTATACTACGGAAGATGAATCTTTCATGCTTACTTTCACTGATGAAAGAACTGCCTTCCTATGCACAGCTGGTGAGGCAAGTAAGTGCTGAATGGGAAGGCAAGACGGTGGTGCTTGATGCTGCTAAGCCTTATCTCATAGCTGCTCTCTATGAACAACTCGGCTTACCAATAATGGTGATTATTGCCCAGCCCAGGGATGCTAGAAAATTATATGAGCAACTTCAAGTTTGGTGTTCCCCCTCAGCTAATGTTTATTATTTTCCCGAGCTTGATTTCCACTCTTATGACTCTGTTGCTTTGTATCACAGCAATACCGTGGTTGAAAGGTTACAAACATTATCGACGTTAGCGTTTGAGCAGGATATCAGGGAGCCTCCTTTGATAGTAGCTTCATTACCGGCGGTAATGAACAAAACTACTCCTAAAGAGGGTTTCGTCTCTGCATGCCACGTGTTGAAGCAAGGTATGACTGCAGACCCCCTGGAGCTTTTACATAGATGGCAAAACATAGGCTATGAAATGGAGAACATGGTTGAATTGCCCGGGACGATGAGCCACCGAGGTGGCATCGTTGATATCTTTCCTCCCGATAACAACTTGCCGGTGAGGATAGAATTTTTCGGGAATCGAGTAGAGAGCATGAGGTTCTTCAGCCCGACGGACCAGCGGTCAACCCAGTTTCTAAACTCGCTAACCATTGTTCCAGCTAAGGAAGTTCCGGCAAATGGAGGGAATATCCTCGATTATCTCCAGGATAACGGCTTACTCATCATTGATTCTCCGCAGGAAATTGAGAATGTTACTCAGGAGGTGTATGCCCAAATCGAGGAACAAGTGCGGAACAGAGCAGAGCCGGGGGGGAGATTTTCAAGCCTTCCTTGCCTAACTTGGGATGAACTATCGTTGAGACTGAGAAGCAAGAAACAGTTAGTGTTTGATTCCAAGGGTACCGGTGGTGAGCAATCTTTGCCTTTTAGACTGCCTAAAAGCTATGGTGGTAAGTTGGACATATTCCTCGATGATGCTAAGCAGATGATTGAACAAAGGCAGCGTGTGGTTGTAGTTAGCCATCAGGCAAACCGGTTAGCTGAGCTTCTTCAAGAGCAGGGTATACATGCTTTTCCAACTTTGGAGGTGAATGAGGTGCCTCCTTCTGGTTCAATCTCCCTGGTTCAGGGTTCACTGGCCGGAGGGTGGATTGTTAAGGATGTGTTGACTCTGCTCACCGATGCTGAACTGTTCGGTTTTGTGAAACAGGCACGTCAGGGCAAAAGGATGCCATTGCATCATCGATGGCTGTTTCCGCAATTAATGCCCGGCAACTACGTAGTCCATATTGACCATGGCATTGCCAGATTTGGTGGGTTGATAAAAAAGTCCGATAACGGTATTGAGCGGGAATATCTTATTCTGGAATATGCTGGCAATGACCGACTTTATGTGCCTACTGAGCATATAGAGAGGGTCAGTCGATATGTCGGCGGTGTTCCCTCACCAACCTTGAATCGACTGGGAACCTCAGACTGGGAAAGAACCAAAAAACGGGTTAAGCAATCAATAGCTGATATTGCTCAGGAATTGCTTGCCCTTTATGCTCAGAGGGAGGTAAGTCCCGGTTTTGCCTTTTCCGAGGATACACTATGGCAACAGGAGCTGGAGGCGTCTTTTCCTTATATGGAGACACCCGACCAGCTGGAGACAATCATAGCGGTCAAGGAAGACATGGAAGAGCCCAAGCCAATGGATCGGCTTATCTGCGGCGACGTAGGCTATGGTAAAACCGAGGTAGCTGTTCGCGCCGCCTTTAAGGCGATAATGAATAATAAGCAGGTGGCTATTTTAGTCCCTACCACTGTGCTGGCCCAGCAGCATTTCATCACCTTCGGGGAAAGGCTGGGAGTTTTTCCAATAAAGGTGGAGATGCTCAGTCGCTTTTGCGCTGCGGAGAAGGAGAAGGTTATTCTGGAAGGGTTGGCTAGCGGTGTGGTGGATGTGTGCATTGGCACTCACCGCTTATTACAAAAAGATGTTGTGTTTAAAGATTTAGGTTTGGTGATAATTGATGAAGAGCAGCAATTTGGAGTGGTGCAAAAGGAGAATCTGAAGCAGATGAGAAAGGAGGTGGATGTTCTCACTCTCAGCGCTACTCCAATTCCCCGCACGCTTCACATGTCGTTAACCGGGCTGAGGGACATGAATATTATGGAGACGCCTCCAGAGCAACGATTGGCGGTTAAAACCTATGTTGGTGCTTATGACGAAGCACTGGTGCGACGGGCGATATTGCATGAACTGGAGAGAAATGGTCAGGTCTTTTTTGTTCATAATCGAGTGAACAGTATTGCCTTTGTGGCGAGTAAATTACAATCCCTGGTGACTGAAGCGAGAATAACGATAGCGCATGGACAAATGGCGGAGGAGGAGCTGGAGAAAGTAATGGCGGATTTTATTGCTGGCAAAAGCGATGTGCTGGTTACCACCACTATTGTTCAGCTGGGTTTGGATATGCCCAACGTTAATACGCTGTTTGTTGACCATGCTGATAAGTTTGGGTTAACCCAGCTTTATCAATTGAGAGGAAGGGTAGGGCGCGGCATCAACCAAGCATATGCTTATTTCCTGTTTGACAAAAATAAGCAACTAACCTATCAAGCTCATGAGCGGCTCAGGGCTATATTTGAAGCTAGCGAGCTTGGGGTTGGATTTAGCATTGCCATGAAAGACTTGGAAATCAGAGGAGCGGGCAATCTTCTCGGTGTTAAGCAAAGCGGGCATATCGCTGCTGTGGGCTTTGACCTTTATTGTCGATTGCTGGCTGAAGCAGTGGAGGAGTTGAAAGCTGATAAGGATGTCATTGCGGTGAGCCAAAGCCCTGAGCCCTTCGCCTCTTGTCATTCTGAGGGAGCGAAGCGACCGAAGAATCTCGCTCAGGGTAAACTCCGTGAAGGGACAGCAAAGCAATCTCCCAGCATAGCCCTGCCATTAAGCGCCTATATACCTGAGGAATATGTGGCTGATTTGGATACCAGGTTGAGCCTTTATCGCAGGTTGGCAAAAATAGAGCGTATCGAGGAAGTAGGGGATATAGCTCAAGAGCTTGAGGATAGGTTCGGTAGTTTGCCTCAGCCAGTGAGGGATCTTCTCTATGTGGTGGAGATAAAGGCACTGGCTGCCAAACTGGGGGTAGAGTCTATTTTCACTTCGGGTAATCATGTGGTGGTCAAATTCAAAGAGGGGAGGGAAATTAACTGCTTATCCCTGCCTGATAAATATGGCAAGGCAATTAAAGCCGGTAATACCCAGGTGAAGTTAGATATAAGATATTTTGGGAACAAATGGCCTGCTGTGCTCAGGGAGATACTTGAGAGCATAGCTGTGAGCTAGGTGCTTGGCCTTATTTAGTTAATAAACCGATGGGCAATACCCACCTGCCATACGTTGCATTTAGGAGCACTGCTGCGGAGCCATAAACAGCGGCACCGCCGCAGATGAGCCCCACCACACCGGCGACTTTGGGGGAAAGACCGCCGAAGAAAACTGCGGCAAGTAGCCAGAACAGCAGTGTTAATGTGGTAAACACAATGACATGAACTTTGGAAATCTTAAATGTACCTACAGTCATGTAAGCGGTGAAAATGCTCCATAAGATGCATGTCCAGGCAAGACCTGCGCCTGATAGCTCAACTATCCCGAGCCACTCCATGAGGAACATAAAGCTTAAGCCCATCCAGAACACGCCATAAGAAGTGAAGGCGGTAAGTCCAAAGGTGTCTCCACGTCTACCATCGATTATGCCAGCGATGACTTGAGCCACTCCTCCCCAGAAGAACGCAAAGAGCAATGGTTCTACATTGGTTATCAGTCCTATGTTGTGTATCTGAAGTAGGATGGTGCTAAAACCGAATCCCGCAAGCCCTAGAGCCCCAGGATGTGCCCATTTAACCTCTTCTGTCATAGTAAGCCTCTGTTTTTGTTAATATAAATTGATGGTGCCAGGTGAGCTTTGTGTTCCACCCGGCACCATTTTTCTTATTCGCACCTTGAATTTAAACTGGTACGCTATTCTGTCGTTCTTCGACTTGTTTCTTGATAACTTCCACAATTTCAGGGTTAGCCAGAGAAGTCACATCGCCGACACCTTGTTGGTTGGAGATAGAGGCGAGCACGCGGCGCATGATCTTCCCCGAGCGTGTCTTGGGCATATCAGGCACAATATGGACTCTACTTGGCCGTGCGATGGGGCCAATATCAGTAGCAACCTTATTTCTGATTTTTTCCTCTAACTCTTTGCTTGGTTCAAAACCTGGCTTTAGAGCGACATACAGGTCAACTACGTTGCCCTTTACTAGGTCTTTCTTTGCCACAGCTGCTGATTCCGCCACCTCTTCATTGGTACTAGCGGAACTCTCTATCTCCTTAGTCCCTAATCGATGACCGGCAACCTTTATTACATCATCTATCCGGCCTAAAATTCGGAAAGACCCATCAGAAGCTTGAACAGCGCCATCGCCGGTAAAGTAATAGTAATCACGATAATCTTTGCTTCCCAATTTGGAGTACTTGCTATAATATGTTTCAATATACCGGTCGGGGTCTTTCCATATTGTTTGGAATGACCCGGGCCATGGCCGCTTAATGCATATGTTTCCTGCTTTGCCGGAGCCCTTCTCGATTTCATTTCCATCCTCATCGAAGATTATGGGGTATATGCCGGGCATGCCGATGCCGCAACTTCCTGGCTTCATTGCTCTGAGCGCTGGCAAATTACTGCCGATAACACCTCCATTTTCCGTTTGCCACCAGGTGTCGATAATTGTTGCTTCTCCTTTACCAACTTTCTCATAATACCATCTCCACACCTCCGGTTCTATGGGCTCTCCTACTGTGCACATCAGCTTGAAGTGGTAGTTGTATTTGGCAGGTTCATCAGGACCTTCCCTTCTTATCATGCGAATCATCGTAGGAGACGTATGGAATATGTTTACATGAAGGTCCTGGGATATCCTCCAGGAGCGTCCAGCATCTGGGTAAGTCGGTGTCCCTGCAAATATTACGCTGGTTGCAGCAATGGATAATGGACCATAAACAATGTATGAATGCCCGGTAATCCATCCTATATCGGCAAGACACCAATAAGTATCCTCGGGATGAATATCGAAGAGATACTTTGCTGTGCCAGCAACATAACTTAAATATCCGCCAATGCTGTGCTGACATCCTTTAGGCTTTGCTGTGGTGCCACTGGTATACATTAAAAATAGAACATCTTCGGCGGGCTTGAAGAGTGGTTTTACTATTCTTCCCCGATAATTCTCCAGCAGGTCGTTAATAAGGTAGTCACGCCCTTCTACTAGTGGGGCGGAGGAGCTATACTTGCCAGGATGGCGCTCCCAGATCAATACTTTTTCGATTTTGGTTTCTTTGCACTGGTTAACGCTCTCATCAGCTCTAGCTTTATGGTCAATAACCCTCCCAGATCGATAATAGCTATCCATGGTTATTAGCACTTTACTTTCAGCGTCATCTGCTCTCTCGGCAACCGCTTTGCTGCTGAATCCTCCGAACACCTCGGAGTGAATAGCCCCTATTCGCGCGCAAGCAAGCATTGATATCGGCAGCTCAGCAACCATTGGCAGATGCATTGTTACTACATCATTTTCTTTAACTCCCATATTCAGGAGAAGCGCGGCAAACTCATTAACCCTTCGGTAAAGCTCCCTGTAGGTTATGAATTGGTAGGGTTCATCCTCAGGCTCGGGCGCAAATATGATTGCTGCCTTATTTCCGTATTTCTCCAGATGTCGGTCGACACAGTTGTAGCAGGCGTTCAACTTTCCACCAACAAACCACTTGAAGAAAGGGGGATTACTGGCGTCGAGCGTCTGTGTCCAATATCTATCCCAGCTAAGCATATCACCGTATTCCTTGAAACACTCAGGATAGTTCTTTTCAGAAAACCGCTCGTAAATTCCCACGTCAGTCATATTGGCTTGTCGGATAAACTCTTCTTTGGGTTGAATAAGCTCCTCTTCTTTCCAATGGACCGCGATAGCTTCCTCTCCTACCTCGTTATATTCCCTCGGGGCGAACGGAAGAAATATTCCTTCTTGTCTCTCCTTAATCATTTCAGCCATATTGAGCCCTCCTTTCTTGTTTC
>MNYD01000086.1 GCA_001872925.1 Dehalococcoidia bacterium CG2_30_46_19
CATTATATGAAGATAGCCAGGGCAATCCATCTGACGATTGAGCTGCGAGAGAAGGTTGACGAAGTATATGCCGGGCTTGGTCAGGTCTGAAGCTCGTTCTGGGGCTTAAAGCCTCATTTCCTTTAAAGGCACGACTAAGGGTAAGTCCTTAATCTTAGCCAGGAGCTTATAGTCAGCAGTGAGCAATGGGATATGAAGTTTCCTTGAAACCGCAATATATGCGGCATCATATATGGTAATTTCATAGGAAAAGGCAAGCTCTATTGCTGGCTCGAATACCTCGGAAAAATCCACCAGCTCAAGCTCCAGCTTGAGAAGATTTGTGACTGCCCGTGATACATCTTTTTCAGTAAAATTTGGATTGAAGCGAAGGGCGTTACAAACCTCGTATAGAACCAACGAAGAACTCACGAGCATAGACGTTCCATCGATATGGTTGTTCAACAGCCTTTCCGAGCTCTCAGCACCCTGTTCAAACCTGGAGAACCACTTGACTACGATGCTAGCATCCACGACGTATTTGGGTGGTATCTTCACTTTACTTCTCTCCACTTCCTTATCTCAGCTACCCCGTCCCACTTGCCTGACTTTTCCTTCAGCTGCCTTATCTCCGATGCTGCCTTTATCAGTCCGTCCCGCTTCTCTTTTTCTCTTTTTTCCTTCTCCTTCTGCTCTATGAAAAATCGCAGCGCTTGCTGGATGAGTCCACTCCTGGTATTTCCTTGCTTTTGGACGAAGGCATCTGCTTCTCTTAGCTCTTCCTCGGGCAGGGTGATATTTATCTTTACCGCTTTACCCATTTAATACCTCCTTTTATACCTACTATAAGGCTTATTGGTAGAGAAGTCAAGGAAGCCAGCTTTACATAAAGGCAGCCAGGACGATTCATCTTGATGATTGAGTGTTTACTAACCTCATCCCCTTTATCCCCCTCTCCTTCAAAGGAAGAGATAGAGTTAGAGATAGAGACTCTTTCTCTATCTTTTCTTCTCTTTCTTCTAAGGGAAGGGGGTCAGGGGATGGGTTGCTAGACAATTCATCTTGATGATTGAGTTGCAGGAAAGAGTTGACAGGTATATTGTAATATATGGGGTGGTTCCTGTGGCATACATTCGCTTTGTTTGCAGTTTTTGCAGGGCGAATGATAGAATGCTTGACAGTAGCTATGGTACTCAGCGACCGCACGATTAAAGAAGAGATTGCTAAAGGCAGGATAGTCATCGAGCCTCTTGACCCAGGTTGCATTCAGCCAGCGAGTGTTGATATACACCTGGACAAGAAGCTGCTCGTATTTAAAACTCGGCGTTATCCCTTTTATATCGATGTCAAACAAAGTACGGATGATGTAACCGAGCTGGTAGAAATTGACGAGGAAAAGCCATTTCTACTTAATGCCGGTGAGTTTGTGTTAGCCAGCACGCTTGAGTCGATTGAGTTATGTGACGATATTGTAGCTCGGCTTGAAGGGAAAAGTTCACTGGGTAGAATCGGGCTTTTAATTCACTCCACAGCGGGGTATGTTGACCCTGGCTGGCGAGGGCAGCTCACTCTAGAGTTATCCAATGTATCCAGGTTTCCCATCACCCTGTATTACAAAATGGCAATCGGACAAATTTCGTTTCTCCGCTTGACTTCACCTGCGGAAAGGACTTATGGTTCACCTGGTTTGCAAAGTAAGTATCAGGGGCAGAGTGGTCCTACAGCGAGCAGGTATTTTAAAGGTTACCAGGAAGGCTAAATGATGGCGACATCTGAGGATTACATGGGATGTGCTCTATCTCTGGCTAGGTTAGCTTTAGGGTATACCAGTCCAAATCCGGCGGTGGGAGCGGTGGTGGTCAAGGATAGTGCTCTGGTGGGTGTGGGACATACACAGCCCGCTGGTTTGCCTCACGCAGAGGTGATGGCGCTTCGCCAGGCCGAAGAAAAGGCACGGGGAGCTACCATGTATGTTACCCTTGAGCCATGTTGCCATTATGGGAAAACACCGCCATGCACACAAGCGATAATCAACGCCGGCATAGCAGAAGTCCATATCGCGTTGCTCGACCCTAATCCTCTGGTCTCCGGGAACGGGATAAAAGAGCTAAACGAAGCTGGCATCGAGACTTATGTTGGTGAACATCAGAAAGAAGCTGAGGAAATAAACGAGGCTTACATTAAATTTATCACCACCAGCTTGCCATTCTTCATTGCTAAATTTGCCATGAGCCTTGATGGCAAGATTGCCACCAGGTCCAATCAGTCTAAGTGGATCAGTAACAGAGAGGCAAGGGAATATGTACACAGTGTGCGGCATATAGTGGACGCGATAATGGTTGGGGTGAATACTGTGCTTATTGATGACCCACGTCTTACTGCTCGTGGTTGCTCTGGCAAAGGTGGCAATACGAAATCCCAGCCATTGCGGATAATTGTTGACAGTAAAGGAAGAACGCCATTGGACGCCAATGTTTTTAAGCAACCTGGCGAAACTTTAATTGCCACGGTAAAACCTATGGATATTGAGAAAAAGGAAAAGTTTATCCAGGCTGGTGTTGAAGTGCTGGAATTACCGGCGAAAGAGGGGAAGGTAGATGTGGGGGAACTATCCAGAGCAATAGGGAAGCGTGAAATACTGAGTGTGCTGGTTGAGGGAGGGAGTGCTCTACTCGGGTCATTTTTTGATAGCCATCTGGTGGATAAAGTTATGGTATTTATTTCGCCGATTGTTATTGGTGGCGATGGAGCCAAAGCGGCGGTAGGTGGGAATGGGGTTGAATCGATAATTGAGGCTCAACACCTGAGTCGGGTTGACGTTAAAAGCTTTGGCGATAATATATTGGTCAGTGGATATGTAGAGAGGTGAGGGATGTTTACCGGTATAGTAGAAGAAATTGGTATTATCAGGGAAGCGGAGGCAAATCGTCTGGTTATTATGGGAGGGGAGGTGCTTCAGGGGATGGAACCTGGCGACAGTATAGCGGTTAACGGAGTTTGTTTAACGGTGGCATCTTTGAGTGATGATAGCTTTAGTGTTGGTATTATGCCTGAGACACTGCATCGCACCAATCTTGGTGAGCTTCACTACGGTGACCATGTGAATCTGGAAAGAGCATTAGCAATGGGAGGACGTATTGGTGGTCATCTGGTATTGGGGCATGTTGATGATGTTGGAAGGATTGTTTCGGTGACTCCTCAGGAAGAGGCACACATTGTGCGGATTGCAGCGCCGGCTCAATTAATGTCATACATTGCTGAGAAAGGTTTTATTGCTGTGGATGGCGTTAGTCTTACCAGTATCGCTGTTGACGATTTTTCCTTTTCTGTTTCTTTAGTAGCTTATACAATAGAACATACTATCCTGGCCGAGAAAAGACCTGGTAGCGCAGTTAATCTAGAGGTGGACGTTATCGCTAGATACCTGAAGCGACTCAGTGAAAAAACAGGTCAACCCCTGACTAGATCAGGGGTAACTTTTGACCTGCTTAAGGAATACGGATTTACGCAGTGAGGCGGGTAATATGTTAGCTCCTATCACCGAAGCAATTGAAGATATAAAGGCGGGTAAGTTGGCGGTCATCATCGATGATGAGTCCCGGGAGAATGAGGGTGATTTAGCCATGGCTGCGGAGAAAGTCACTCCTGAAGCAATAAATTTTATGACTAAACACGGGCGAGGATTGATTTGCCTTCCTATCATCGGGCAAAGGCTGGACGAACTGAGAATACCATTAATGGTTCAACATAATACTTCGAGATACTCAACTGCTTTCACGGTATCCATTGAAGCGAAGGATAAGGTGTCCACGGGGATTTCTGCTTTTGACCGAGCACAAACTATAAAAGCGGTGCTTGACCCTGATACCAAGCCTGAAGATTTAGTTCAGCCGGGGCACGTTTTTCCTATTCGTGCTAGAGAAGGTGGAGTATTGGTGAGAGCAGGGCATACTGAAGCCATTGTGGACCTGGCTAAACTGGCGGGATGTTATCCTGCTGGTATTATTTGTGAGATTATGGATGAAGATGGTTGTATGGCGAGGTTACCGCAGCTTGAAGCCCTTGCTGAGAAGTATGGTTTGAAGATTATCTCCATAGTGGAGCTTATTGCTTATCGGCACCGTCATGAAAAGCTAGTTCAGAAGGTAACTGAAGCACGGCTGCCCACCAGATATGGTGAATTTGTGGTGGTAGCTTATAAGTCCATTGTCGACCCTGCAGAGCATGTTGCTCTGGTAAAGGGGGATATATCGGGGAATGAGCCGGTATTGGTGCGGGTTCATAGTGAGTGTCTTACCGGGGATGTTTTCGGAAGCTTGAGGTGTGATTGTGGTGAGCAAATTGGGTTGGCAATGCAGAGAATCTGTTTAGAAGGCAGGGGGGTGTTCTTATATATGAGGCAGGAAGGGAGAGGAATTGGATTTCATAATAAACTTCGTGCCTATGCGCTTCAGGACCAGGGTCTGGACACCGTTGAGGCTAACATAGCATTAGGTTTTGCTCCTGATTTAAGGGATTACGGCATTGGGGCGCAGATTTTGGCCGATTTAGGGCTACATAAAATAAAGCTGCTTACTAACAATCCTAAGAAAGTAGTAGGGTTGGAAAGTTATGGACTCGAAATAGTGGAAATTGTCCCCCTGGTGACTCCCCCTAATCCAGTCAATGTCAATTACCTGAGGACCAAGCAAGAGAAGCTGGGGCATTTGCTCCATATAAAGGAGGTAGACGATGGCTAAGTGTTACGAAGGAATACTGGTAGGCAAAGGGCTGAAGTTTGGCGTTGTCGTTTCTCGGTTTAACGAGATGATAACCACCAGGCTGTTAGAGGGGATGAAGGATGCTCTGTTGCGTCATGGTGTTGGGGAAGGAGATATCGATGTTGCGTGGACGCCAGGCTGTCTTGAAATCCCATTGATAGCTAAAAAATTAGCGCAGAGTGGCAAATACGACGCCATAATATGCCTTGGCGCTGTAATTCGCGGCGGGACTCCCCATTTCGAGTATGTAGCGTCTGAGGTAGGTAGAGGAATTGGGCGGGTGACTTTGGATGCCGAGTTACCGGTGATACAGGGCATAATCACCGCTGATACTCTGGAACAGGCTATTCAGAGGGCAGGAGCCAAAGAGGGTAATAAAGGTTTTATGGCTGCAGTCGAAGCTATTGAAATGGCCAATTTGCTCCGTGTCATTGCGAGTAAGACGAAGCAATCTATTCAGTAACTTTGTAAACCTTGTCGCCTCGCCTCACCCTATCGGAAACTTTTATGCCAATGAGGTCGCCAGGTTTGCCTGTAGTGATATCGACGCGGTCAATTTGCATGGATTCCACTACAAGTTCCATATCGGTGGTGGCTCCTTTGATATGGATTTTATCCCCTGTCTTTAGCGTGGCGGTTAGTTCGATACCAGCCACTACAGGTCGGGCAAAAAAATCCGTTACATTCCCAACTTCTACTTCTGGCATTTTTAATCACCCCCTATAGATAATGTATATCTTTTTCCGTTGTAAATCAATATCTTGACAAGCTACACAGTTAAAGCGATAATAATACACTGTAGAGGAGGAATAAAATATGACTGAGAAAAAAGAGGGACAAGAATATGCCTGGGAAGAGATTTTTTCTCTGGATCGTTTGAAGAGGTCAATAACGAAGCGGGTTCTGGATAGGCTAGAAAGTATCTGGCAAAGTAAGGAACCGATGAGTCCTGAGCAAATAAACGATGTGATTAACGATGAATGGCAGAAAGCCAAGGCGGCGGTGCGTAATTCACCGGCGGCGCGAGATGCTTTTCGTAAATACCTGGAGCGAACTGTATCGGAACAAATAGATAAGCTGAAGGCACATGATAAAGATGAACTAGAGGCTCTGGGCGTTGTGGAGAAGGGCTTATAAAAATCCCTCTAAATCCCCCTTTAGAAAAGGGAGACTAAGGGGGATTAAGGAGAATCAATTATAAAAGCTACTGGAGAGTTGGATATAGAGCAGCTAATTAAGCGTCTTGACCTGATAGATGAGCGGCTGGATAACGTAGATTCTATAGTTACAACTCTTGTGGAAAGGGTAATGGAGAAGCCTCTGGTTATGGAGTTCTCTTGCCCTAAATGCGGGCAGCCTATAGAGATTAATATAACCAGCAGTATAAAAATGCGCGGCAAGAGTTAGCCTGCCGCGATTTCAGCACCTCCTATATATCAGAGAGGCTGTTTAATTTTGATTTTGCGTTCGTTTTTAGGCATTTCAACAGCCTTAAATTCTAAATCCTAATTTCTAAACTCTAAACAAATTCTAAATTCCAAATTCAAATACCAAAACTCGTTTTGTTTTGGATTTTTGTCATTTGTGCTTTGGTATTGTTTAGTATTTCGTATTTGGTGCTTAGGATTTTCGCTTTCATATTTCCGTAGTTGCCTGATTCATCAGGCGCA
>MNYD01000090.1 GCA_001872925.1 Dehalococcoidia bacterium CG2_30_46_19
AGCAGGCTGACCCTTACAAGAAGTTGGTACCTCATATAGTTAGAAATTATATGATTCAACAATCCCCTGTTGGGTTAGGTACTTAAATGATTTGACACGGTCCCTGCCCAGAAAAACTATGAAGAACACAATTAAATTTGGCACAGATGGATGGAGGGGAATTATAGCCGAAGACTTTACCTTCAACAATGTGCGTATTTGCTCTCAAGGTATAGCTAATTATCTCAATAAAAAGGGACTAAGTCAAAAGGGACTGATCATCGGCTATGACACCCGTTTTGCCTCTGAAGACTTTGCCTCCGCTGTTGCTGAAGTGATTGCCGGCAACGACATTAAACCCCATTTATGCCTTAAACCGGCACCTACTCCTGTGATAAGCTATGCTGCTACCGCCACTAAAGCTGCTGGGGCTATTATTATCACCGCAAGCCACAATCCAAGAGAGTGGAATGGACTCAAATGCAGGTCGGAGGAGGGTGCCAGTGTCTCAAACGAGGTCATTAACGAGATAGAAAAAGAAATTGCCTATGCTGCCCATGATGGGGAAATTAAAAAAATTGCTCTGGATAAAGCCTTGAAGAAAGGATTAATAGATTATTTAGACCCTCGTCCCATCTACTTCGAGCATCTAACACAGCTTATCGATGTTGAAAACCTGCGGCATCAAAAATTGACCGTGATTGTTGACTCCATGTACGGGGCTGGGGCAGGATATTTTGAGACAATTCTCAAAGGCGGAAACATGAAAATTGTTGAAACCCACGGTGAAAGAAATCCCTTTTTCCCAGGTATACAACCCGAGCCTATCGCCAAAAATTTAACCACACTTTCCCAGCTAGTGGTGGAACAGAAAGCTGATGTTGGCTTGGCTACCGATGGAGATGCTGACCGCATTGGTATCATAGATGAGAAAGGAACGTTCTTAAATCAACATCAGGTCTTTGCCCTGCTATGTCTTTATTTATTAGAAGTCCGCGCTGAGCGAGGTGCTATAGTAAAGACGTTGACCTCTACCACCATGCTTTCCCGCCTCGGACAGATTTTCGGAGTTTCTGTCTACGAGACCCCCGTGGGATTCAAATATGTTGCTCCGCTAATGATACAAAAAAATGCAATGATTGGCGGTGAGGAAAGCGGGGGCTATGGCTTTCGAGGACATATTCCGGAAAGAGATGCTATCGTGGCTGGGCTTTACTTCCTCGATTTCATGGCTAAAACAGGCAAGACACCTTCCCAACTGCTCGATTACCTCTACAGTAAAGTTGGTCCTCACTACTATGACCGCATCGACTTGCACATCCATGAAGGCAAGCACCAAACGATTTTGAATCAGCTCACCTCAGTTTCTTGGAATACTATAGCTGGCACAAAAGTAAGCAAGATAGACACCACCGACGGTTTTCGCTTTCTTCTCGATGACGAATCATGGCTACTTATCAGATTTTCAGGCACAGAGCCATTGGTTCGCATCTATGCTGAGGCTGGAAGCCCTGAGAAAATAAGAAAATTACTGCAAGAAGGTAAGAGGCTAACAGGATTATGATAGACCTTGACGACCTAGAAATATACCGACATTACGACTCTGATGGAATGCGAGAGCACATCCGTAAGCTGCCCTGGCAATTGCGTGAGGCATGGCAGAAAAGTAGCGAAATTACTTTGCCGGCTAATTTCGCCAATATAGATAAGATTATCATCTGTGGCATGGGGGGCTCAGCTATCGGTGGAGAATTGATTAAAAGCTTTGCCTCTAATCTAACTAAACCAATTATCTTCATCCATCGGGATTACGCCCTGCCAGCTTTTGTTGATTCCAGAACTCTGGTAATTGCCTCCAGCTATTCCGGAAACACCGAGGAAACGCTCTCCAACTTTACCCAGGCTATGGACATAGATTGTCCTAAAATAGCTATCACCACTGGTGGCAAATTAAAGGACTTGGCAAAAGCAAAGCAGATCCCAGTTTTCACCATAGATTATGCTTGTCAACCCAGAGCTGCCTTAGGTTACAGTTTTATCCCTTTAATATCGCTGCTTGCAAGATTGGGATTTATAGAAGGTAAATCAGCCCGGTTAGATGAAGCAGTTCAAACGCTTGAAGCACTTTTAAACAAATTAGCCGAGGATATACCTACAGTACATAATCCGGCTAAACAGCTTGCCCATAAACTATTTGGCAAGTTGATAGTCATCTATGGCGCTGGCATACTCTCCCCGGTAGCACAACGATGGAAAGGACAATTCAATGAAAATAGCAAAACCTGGGCTTTTTATGAAACTTTCTCCGAGCTCAATCATAATGCTGTGGTTGGTTATGAATTCCCCAAAGAAATGGCAGATAAGATATACATAATTTTGCTTCGCTCACCATCCTTACTACATCCAAGAATCCTGGCTCGCTATCGGATAACCAGTGAAATTTTACAGAAAGCCAAAGTCAAGCATGAGATTATCGATAGCCAGAGCAAAGGTAAGCTAGCTCAAATGATGAGCCTTATCTTTCTTGGCGATTGGACAAGCTATTATCTGGCAATGCTAAATCAAATTGACCCTACGCCGGTGAAAATGATTGCTTACCTCAAAGAACGGCTCGACAGTATAAAATGAATATTGGCGGAGGGAGTGGGATTCGAACCCACGACCCCGATTTCTCAGGGCAGCCGCTTAGCAGGCGGCCGCACTAGGCCACTATGCGATCCCTCCTGTGGAGCTGAGGGGATTCGAACCCCTGACCTCCTCCGTGCAAAGGAGGCGCTCTCCCAATTGAGCTACAGCCCCAAAATTATTATGACTTTATTGTATCAAATTGTGCCATGAAGGCAAATTGCAACAACTTATAGAGAGTGTTTACTAACCTCACCCCCTTTATCCCCCTCTCCTCCAAAGGAGAGGGGGAAGAGATTTATAGAGAGGGGTTTCACCCCTCTCTTACCTACACACCCCCTTCCCTTGCTAAGGGAAGGGGGCCAGGGGGACAGGTTACTAAACAATCTCACAGCTTATAGAGAAAAGAAGCTTAGAACTGATTAGACCAAGCAAGATTGTGTTAAAATCAAGGAGATAAGCTACACAATGAATTGCCAGGTAATGTCCAGATGCCAAGCATAACATTTCCAGTGGCGTTAGCTGCAGGGTTGTTGTCCTTCCTGTCACCGTGCATTCTGCCCCTGGTTCCAGTATATATAGCTAACATAGCTGGTAGCTCAGTTCTAACGGCGAGTCCTCCAAGCCGACGATATATCTTTCTACACACCCTCAGTTTTGTGGCTGGCTTCTCCCTGGTTTTCGTCATCCTGGGAGCTGCCATGGGCTTACTGGGTGTTATGGTACCACGGGGGCTACTGCGCAATATAGCTGGTGTACTACTGATTCTATTTGGATTATTCTTGCTGGCGGCAACTAAAGTACCCTGGTTGAACTACGAGAAATACCTTCCCCTCAATCGAGCTCGAGGAACAGGATACTTGAGGTCCCTGTCCGTAGGAGCAATATTTTCCCTTGCCTTGGGCTCTTGTACTGCTCCAGTGCTGGGGGGGATATTGACTCTGGCTTTGAGCTCCCAGAATGCGTGGCAAGGAGTCTATCTTCTACTGGCTTACTCCTTAGGGCTTGGGCTCCCTTTCATCGCTGTTGGTCTAGCCTTAGGAGCACTTTCACCATATCTCAGGTGGCTTAACCGCCATGCCTACCTTACCTCAATAGTGAGCGGAGCACTGCTGATTATAATAGGAATCCTAGTGCTAACCGGTGTGCTAGACTATCTCGCATACTATCTTAGCACGCTTTAAAAGGAGTTTAGCATAACTAACGAAAGATTTAGGAAGTGGTTAGTAAAGGCAGGTCTAATTGTCACTATATTGTCCTTAATCGGAGGCGCTACATCCTGTACGAATACAGCGCCTGAAGTAGGGAAACAAGCGCCGGACTTCACATTAGTCACCATGGCAGGGACGGAAATAACTCTATCTGAATTGCGTGGGACGCCAGTGGTGCTTAATTTCTGGGATACCCATTGTTCCTATTGTCAGCCCCAATTGGTCTACCTTGAACAGGCAGCCGAACAGAGCGATGGTGAGATAGCAATAATAGCAGTCGACATCGGGGAAACTCTTTCACGCGTAAAGCAATCCTTTGGTGACTACAAGCTACACTTCACCGTAGCCCTGGACACAGATGCACAAGTATCCTACAAGTACAATGTGCAATATACCCCCACCACATTCTTCATAGATAGCGGCGGGGTTATTCGTGCTATAAAAATAGGCGCCAGCGAAATGGAGCTATGGGCTGGCATAGAGACCATCCGTGGACCTACTCCCTGAACTTCCTGAAAACTAGAGCAGCATTAGCACCGCCAAAGCCAAAGGAGTTGGATAACGCTACATTAACCTCAGCTTTTCTGGCTACATTGGGGACATAATCCAGGTCACACTCCGGGTCTGGAACTTCATAATTTATGGTGGGAGGAATAATGCCATCACGAATGGTAAGAGCGGTGAAAATAGCTTCCACGGCACCCGTCGCCCCCAATAAATGACCCATCATAGATTTATTGGAGCTTACCGACACATTTTGGGCATGTTCTCCTAAAGCAGCCTTTATAGCCTTAGTCTCTGCTATATCATTGAGGATGGTAGAGGTGCCATGGGCATTGACGTAATCAACTTCTTGAGGCAGGATGCCAGCATCGTTTACAGCGAGCTTTATGCACCGTGCCTGACTCTCCCAATCAGGCTCCACGATATGAAACCCGTCGATGTTGGAGCCATAACCAAGAAGCTCAGCATAAATCTTTGCCCCTCGCTTTAGAGCAAAGCCAAGCTCTTCAAGAACTAAAATGCCCGCTCCTTCGCCAAGAATAAAGCCATCACGATTTTTATCAAAGGGACGGCTCGCCTTTTCAGGTTCATCATTCCTCCTCGATATGGCTCTCATTCTATCCAATCCCGCAATGCCAATAGGAATAATATAAGCATCGCTCCCCCCGGTAATCATGGCATCAGCCTCACCATATTGAATAATCCTGAAGGCATCCCCAACAGCATGGCTTCCGGTAGCGCAGGCAGTAACCACACATTTGCTTGGCCCTTTAGCACCAAAGACAATGGAGACTTCACCCACTGCCATATTGGGAATAAAGCCGGGGATAAAGAAGGGGGAAACGCTATCAGGACCTTCCTCCCTGAGAACGTCCAAGTTCTTCTCATAGGTAACCAGCCCCCCGATGGCCGTGCCTATAATCACTCCGACCTTATCAGCATTGCCGTCGTTGATAGGCAGTCCAGCATCGTCCAGGGCCATCCTGGTAGCTGCCAGAGCATAATGAATAAAAGGGTCAGTCCTCCTTATCTTTTTCTTATCCAGAAAGTCCTCAGGATGGAAATCCTTCACCTCAGCAGCAATCTGTGTCTTAAAGCCTGAGGAGTCAAATTTAGTGATTCTTGCTACCCCGGATTTTCCCTGACACAATGCCTGCCATGATTTGCTCACTCCAGTACCCAGAGGAGTTACCGCACCAATTCCAGTGATGACTACCCTTCTTTTGTTCACTTTGATGCTCGCTCGTTATGCCGCTTCCTTAATGCTGACTTGCTGCCCCCTTTTTTCGCCTTCCCCTGGACTTGCAAATCCATATCTTCAACCTCAATATCTATTACTTCCCCCTTAGTACGAGCATAATTTAATATGTCGTCGGGGGTCATAGTATGCACATGAACCCTTAGAAGATTTTCGTCACCAACTGCTATCGGACATTCGCCAGCAGCAATAACGGCGTTTCGTATTTCCTCAACGGGCAGATTTTGTCCCTGTATCATGAACTGAACATCAAATCCGTAAACCTTTTCCTTCTGTTTGGTAGAGGAAATCTTAGAGGGAAGCTTTTTGGCTAGCCGTCGAACGGGCCGCTTTCTGCAGATAGATTCTTTCATCCCCTCGAAGACATAATACAAACCCTTGGCCCCAGCATCTACCACTCCAGCCTCCTTCAACAAGGGAAGCATCTCCGGGGTTTTCTCCACCGTCTTCTTTGTCCGTGAGACCACAGAAGTTATGGTATGTGCGAAGCTGACGCCCCTTTCAGCAGCTCGAGAGGCTGCTTCAGAAGCTTCCCTGATGGCAGTGAGTATAGTCCCCTCCACCGGCTCAGCAACAACTTTGTATGCCTCCTCAGAGGCAATGTGAAGAGCATTGGCAAAATCCATGGTAGAAAAACTCTTTCTCTCCTGTATTCCCTTAGCTATGCCTCTCAATATCTGGGAAAGGATAACGCCCGAGTTGCCCCGCGCCCCAAAAAG
>MNYD01000052.1 GCA_001872925.1 Dehalococcoidia bacterium CG2_30_46_19
AAAAGTGCAGTATTTCCGAGATTGTGCCATGCCTCTTTATGTTTCTGGCTAGCAATATTTTGCTCACAGGACGACCAGACTTCAGCGCCTCAAGTACAGGGTTTCTACCTTCAATGATGTCGGACATTATTTACCTTAGCCACATTACTGCCTGCATCTCTTACATGGCAAACCGAAATCAAGGAGTAGTCTGCGATCCCCATCCTCTAGGCGGATCTTGTTTTTGCGAATTTCATTGATGGCGCTGCAGGATGTCAATCGTACCATAGATTTTCCGTATGGTTTTGGCTGGTAATCACTGTATGAGAGGGATGCCTTTACCATTATCAGTCTAGCGTAATAGTGGATAAGTGGCAAGAGGTGGATAGCTGGGAGACATATAGACCTGTGGATGAAACACTTCATCGTATTGTTTACTCCGGAATAACCCAGTGCTCTGATTACTTTTTAGGATTGCACGATTTGAACTTACCTCAGCAGTCAAAACGCCAGACATGGCTTACGTCACTTTGTCGCTATCGAGAAAGGAAACGACTTGGGTGTATTATGAACATGCCATAAAAAGAAAATCTATGCCAAAATTATGGCAAAAGGTGGTGAGCTAGATAGCTTGACGAAAGAATTAGCGACCACGTAGAATACCGCTTAAATAAGTGGGGTATTCTTCCGACTCAGGAAGTGGTAGTTTACGGAAGGAGAAAAACTGAGGTTACCGGGTGGTCTGGTGGTAGCCAAAGTGAGAGAAGAAATTCCAGGTCGCTTTGAAGTGTTATTGAAGATGTCTTTGTATGGCTGTGATACCTGGGTAGCAATGAAGGATATTACCAAAACCGGGACGGTTATCCTTGCCAAAAACAGCGACCGTCCTGTTGATGATTGTCAACCTCTGGTCCATCATCCGAGAAAGACCTGGCCAGAAGGGAATATGCTTAAACTTGAATATAGAGAAATTCCTCAGACAAAAGTTACCTATGCTACTCTTGGCTCAAGTCCTTACTGGTGTTGGGGTTATGAAGAAGGTATCAATGAATATGGTGTTGCGGCGGGCAATGAGGCAGTTTATACAAAATCCCTTAAGGAACTCAAGGCGGCAGAAAAGAAAGGGGCAAGAGAAGAATTAGGACTTTTGGGAATGGACCTGCTCCGGCTCGGTTTGGAAAGAGGGAAAACAGCTCACGAGGTTCTGAAGGTAATAACTAATCTTGTCGCCGAATATGGACAGTGGGGTGCGGGATTTCCGGGGATAGACCATTGCAAGGGGAGTTATGACAATTCTTTTCTCATTGCGGATGCAAAAGAATCCTGGATTTTAGAAACTGTGGGCCGCCGCTGGATAGCAAGAAAAATAAACTATGGATATGGTGCTATTTCAAATGGACTGGGTATTGGGGCCAAATGGGATTTGGCAAGCTCTGATATTATAGACTATGCGCTAGAAAAGGGTTGGTGTCCCACGGCAAGAAAAGAATCATTTAACTTTGCGCAAGCTTACGCTGATCGAAAAGAGCAGTTACTCAATCTTGCCAGCTGGCGAGCTAAAAAATCTGCTGGGTTACTTGAGAAAAAGAAAGAAATTTCTTTTACCTCGATGATGCAAATAGCAAAGGTACATTTCCCGCCCATCTGTATGCACAAATTGCCTTCGGGGACAGGCTGGGTAAGAACAGCCAGTTCAGCCATCGCCATTCTTCCGGAGTCCGGCGATAAGTTAGTTCAATTCTGGTGGACGCCTGGCCCTCCTTGCCGTGGCATTTATGTTCCTTTCTTTATTGACGGGAATAAGATTCCGGAAATTGTTTCCCGGGCGGGGAAAGCGGGCAAAAGTGTTACCCCGGCGCCAGATGCGAAAAAAGATGAATTTTCTGCTGAGTCCTACTGGTGGCTCTTGCGGAAACTTTTTGACAACGCTAAAAGAAAAAAGGAAACGCGAAAAAATTTTGCCCATATGCAGGAAAAATGGCTAAATGAAGTCGGGGATATTGAGAAAGAAGCCATTAGCTTGAAAAAAGATGGGAAAAAGGAAGAGTGTGCCGACATCTTGAGTAATTTCACTTCGAGATGCATAACTGAGGTTTTAGCCATTATTTAGCCACGGATTTACCCAGAAAATTCAAGAAAACTCGGACGCAGATACATGCCTGTTCAGCAACCCGAGGTCCTTCAGGGTCCGAGGGGCAGATTTACCTGATTTATATTTTGAAAAATAACAAGAAAAAGAGTCTGCGCTTTTCTACGAAAATCTGCGTGCTAAAAAATTTCTGTGTTTGTCCGCCTTAATCCATGGCTGAAAAAGTTTTTGTGTTATTCTGTAGCAAAAATGAAGATTATTATTGCACCGAATGCTTTTAAGGAAACTCTCTCCGCGGTAGAAGTGGCTGACTGCATAGAGCAGGGAATTAGAAAAATTTTGCCAGAAACCGCCATAGAAAAATTTCCCCTGGCCGATGGAGGGGATGGGACAGTTGATGCTCTTGTTTCCGCTATGGGTGGAAAGATAATCGCCAGAGAGGTGACCGGTCCGCTCGGCAAGAAAGTGCGGGCGGAAATCGGGTTGTTGGGTGACGAAATGACTGCGGTTGTTGAGATGGCCTCTGCTTCTGGCTTGCGGCTGGTCCCACTACAAAAGCGCAATCCGCTGAGAACTACCACTTATGGAACTGGAGAATTAATTAAGGCTTGCTTGGATGGAGGAGCAAAAAAAATTATTGTGGGAGTTGGCGGGAGTGCAACTGTGGATGGCGGGGCTGGGATGGCGATGGCTCTGGGGGCAAAACTACTGGATAAGTTTGACAAGCCTATTGAATCAGGAGGAGAGGGATTAAAACATTTATTTCGCATTGATTGCAGCCAGCTGGATTCCCGGATAAAGCGCACCAAATTCATCGTTGCTGCGGATGTGGATAATCCTCTGCTTGGCAAACAGGGAGCCGCCCGGGTATATGCAGCGCAGAAAGGAGCAACCCCGAAGATGGTGGGAGAATTAGAGAAATATTTAACCAATTTTGCCCGAGTTATAAAAAAAGACCTTGGGGTTGAAGTAGCCAATTTGCCTGGGGCTGGAGCTGCAGGTGGACTGGGTGCTGGCTTGGCAGCATTCCTGAATGCTCGGATAGAACAGGGCGTTGACATTGTTATCAAGGCTTGGGAGTTGAAGGAGAAAATGAAAAACGCTGATTTAGTTTTTACTGGCGAAGGGAGTATTGACCGCCAGACTCTTTATGGAAAAGTTCCTTTCGGCGTGGCTAAAATCGCCAAAAAGTATGGGGTGCCGGTGATTGCCATTGCGGGCAATGTGGAAGACGGTGCCTACATGCTTTTGGAATATGGGATTGAGGCAATTTTCAGCACCACTCCCCGGATAATGACTCTTGCCGAGATTCGCAAAAACCCTGGTCAGTTAATTACAAATACAGTTGAACAGATTATGCGCATTTATCGTCTGCGCGAAGAAGGTTGCTGAAAAAGCATCCCCGAGGGTCGCCTCTCATCCCAGCTTTCGCAAGGGACTTCTCGGTGGGTTCAATATCAGTGCACAGGAAGTTGAAAATATCCTTATGCCTATAGCGGCTGTGTACGTTGGAGCTGTGTTACCAGTGTCTCTATTATGCTCCGCAACTATTATTACAAGCTCTTTGCTGCCATCGAGTGTGCTATAGTGAAGGGACAAGATGGTACCACAATAGATTTCCCGGTGCAGACCTCCTGCATAGAGGCGATGGAAGCGACAACAAGCAATGTGGCTGAACAAATGCCTGGAGACGACATCGCCCAGCGGGTGGTGCCGAAGGAAAGATTAGCGAGACTCAGAGATAGCGCGAAAGCGTTAAGGTAAAACGAAAGGGGGGATACGAAATGATACTGGATTCGCAAGAAAGAATTAAAGAATACACAGCAAAGGGATATTGGGGGAAGAAATCGCTTATCGATTATTTCAAAGAACACGTGAGTGAGGACCCTGATAGGGTTTGCCTGGTGGATCCTCCTAATAAAGAGCAATTAGTGGGCTTAACGCCGGAGAGGCTTACGTATAGAGAATTGGGCCGGGCAGTGGATGCCACCGCAGAGAGTTTCTTACGAATGGGTATTCGGAAGGATGATATTATTATCGTTCAGCTTCCCAACTGTTGGGAATTGGCAATGCTCTATTTGGCTATTACCAGGGCGGGAGCCCTCATCTCTCCTGCACCAATACAATGGAGAGAATCAGAATTACGATATGTTGGGGAGTTAACTCAAGCCAGAGCGTTCATTACGGTCGAGGAATTTCATGACTTTAAACATAGAGAAATGGTCGAAAAACTGCAGTCAAAGCTTCCCAATTTAAAACACATAATTTACTTACAAGAACTGCGAGAAATGGGCAAAGGGGAGATAACAGGCAAACTTGATGAGGTAAAAATAGATGCTAACGATATTTTTGCCCTTTGCTGGACTTATGGCACTGAAATCGAGCCCAAGGGATGTCCTCTAAGCCATAATAACTGGATTTTTGAAGGTACTGGAGAAGTAGAGCTAACGGGGATCAAGAAGGGAGAAACACTGCTAACTGCTGGCCCACTGGTTAACATAGCTTCAGTGGGAACGACATATATTCCCTGGCTCATAGTGGGCGGTACATTTGTTTTGCATCATCCCTTTCATCCGGTGATTTGGATGCGACAAATGATAGCGGAGAAGGTAAACTACACTCTTCTTGTTCCTGCGCTGGTAAATGCTATAGCAAAGCACCCGCTGGTAGATGAATTTGACCTGAGCGCTGTGAGGTCAATCACCATAGGTGGGGCACCACCAGCCCTATGGTCCGCTCAGGAATTTGAAAGAAGGTGGGGTATGGAAATCGGGAATATCTGGGGGATGAACGAGGGGCCAGGGATTGTTTCTGGAGCGCTGGACGCCCCCAATTTAGAGAGAAGGATAGAAGGATTGCCTCAATACGGTAAGCGAGGGGTAACATGGAAAGGGAAGCTCTTTAGTGAAGGCACTGAAACAAAGCTCGTAGACCCTGAGACTGGCGAGGAGATAACTGAAGTGGGCCGTGTAGGAGAACTACTTTACAAAGGTTCAAATGTAATATCTGGTTACTTTAGACGGCCCGACTTGACAGAAAAGGCATTTGATAAACAGGGGTTCCTTCGCACGGAAGACCTGTTCCGAATAATGGAAGGGAATTTCATTAGTTTTGTTGATAGGGGAAAAGACATCATAATTCGAGGCGGCTTGAATATCAGTGCACTGGAGGTTGAAAGTATCCTTCTTGAACATCCTAAGGTCTTGGATGCAGCAGCGGTACCGATGCCCGATGAAATATTGGGCGAAAAGGTCTGTGTTTATGTAGTTCCTAGAGAAGGAGAAAAAGTCACCCTGGGTGAATTAACTTCGTTTATGAAGGAAAAGAGTATCGCTGCATATAAGCTTCCACAACGACTTGAAATTACGAAAGAGATACCTAAAGACCGGGCCGGCAAAATCTTGAAAAATATACTGAAGGACGATATCAGAAATAAATTGAAATCAAAGTGAACCGGTCTGGTTGTGCAGCTTAATGCAACATCTGGAGGAATTTTTTGATAGTCAAGTGCCCCTGCTAGCTTTACAGTGAGCCGTGTGGGACTCGAACCCACGACACCCTGATTAAAAGTCAGGTGCTCTACCAAACTGAGCTAACGGCCCATCGTGTTTATTTTTGAGTTAACAGGTCGGAGATATAACAGGCAAATGAAGGATGTACATCGCAGATGAATCCGCCATCAATTGCCTCGATGTCGAAGGTAACCCTGTTTGGCTTTCTAAGAGGGTCACCAAATTTGCTAAGCCCAACCTCGTCCCAGGGCATGGCGTGTCCCAGTATTTCCAGAAAGCCCTTAACATCTCTGGGCTGGTCCAGCATGACCTCAAAAGGGAGGTGTTGTGCTAATTTCGTTAATTGCTCGGTTTTTAACTTTATCCGCATGACTTCCTATTTAGTTCTCCACAGCGGGTGATGGGACTCGAACCCACGACAACTTGCTTGGGAAGCAAGCACTCTACCACTGAGTTACACCCGCAAAAACATTATTTTTATTCTAACCCTATGATGTAAAGTTGTAAAGCGATTGTACTCGTTCATATGATAGTGACACATTAGTTCCCTCTTTCTGTCATTGCAAGGAGCAGGATTCCTCGTTTTACTTGGAACAGGCTCCGCAATCCCCGCACCGAAGCACTAAATCCTAAAGAAAATCAAAAATCAAAGATCAAAAATCAAAATTACAGCTCAAAAAGGCAAAAATCCTTCCTCATTTTGCCCTTTGATTTTTGAGTTTTGCTTTTCCCGGGATTGATTACTATATTGATGTCAATGCCTTGCCATGGCAAAATGGCGGTTCACCTCCCAATCAGGGTCATAAGGTATACCATTCTTCAGAATAGCATAGA
>MNYD01000078.1 GCA_001872925.1 Dehalococcoidia bacterium CG2_30_46_19
AGATAAGGCAATCGACATAATGCTGGATAAAGGGTTCTACGAAGTTCCCGTGGTTGATGAACAAGAAAGAATACTCGGGGTGATAAATTATTTCAGCATAATCGCCAGTTCAGTGGAGTATTTCAAGCCATAAGTGGAAGCTGTATATTTCAAGTTTATACTGAGTCTGGGTTTAGTCCTGATATTTGCCAGAATATTTGGAGAGCTTTCCGAGCGTTATTTTAAGCAGCCAGCCGTTCTCGGGGAGCTAGTGGCTGGCATCATTATTTCGCCGTTCCTTTTAGGAGGGCTCATTCATGACCCTATAATTCTGAACTTCGCCACAGTTCATAATCCGTTCGGGCTTCAAGGGGATTTTGACATAATGTACATCATAGCTAACATCGCTGTGGTTATATTGCTCTTCCAGGCTGGGGTGGAAACTGATATTCGCTCGTTTCTCAAGCAGGCTCCCACTGGCTTCGCAGTAGCTTTTGGTGGTGTTGTCTTGCCCTTTGTTGGTGGTTATTTCGTCACCAGGGCACTTTGTCCTGATGTTGGCATTGGTGGCTGGTTATTTATGGGAGCAGTGCTCACCGCCACCAGCATTGGAGTCACGGTAAGGATATTGATGGACATGGGCAGGTTAAATACTCCGGAGGGGACCACCATCCTGGTGGCTGCTGTGGTTGACGATATAATCGGACTGATCATTTTATCCATAGTCATCGGCCTGTCTGAAACAGGGGAGTTTGAGATTCTTGAGGCGGTAAAAATTGGTGCTATTGGATTTGCAGTATGGTTTAGTTTGCTCCTGATTGGAATCAAGCTCAATAAGTATATCTCCAGGTTCCTGCTAAATCCGTTTAAAAGCTCAGGGACAGCGCCTATAGTTGCGCTCATTATTGGTTTCCTTGTGGCATATCTGGTTACACTGGTTGATTTACACCCGGTAGTGGGAGCCTATGTGGCGGGATTGATATTCAGCGCTTGTCAAGAAAAAGAAGAGATAATAGAGAAGGGGAGACCAATAATGCTTTTTGCTGCGCCTTTCTTCTTTGCCTATCTGGGGATGATGGTTGATTTGAGGCTCTTTGGTGCCCCGGGGGCGGCGGTGTTAGCTGTTCTATTAATAGTAGTAGCTATGGTGGGGAAATTGATAGGTTGCTATATACCAGCACGGTTCGCGGGCAAGCTTTCTCACAATAGTGGCATGATAGTAGGAGTGGGCATGGTACCTAGGGCTGAGGTAGGTCTTATTGTTGCTGCCGCCGGATATATAGCTGGAGCGATAAGCTTGGGGTTGTATGGGGCAGCAGTGGCAGTGTGTGTTGTAACCACGTTAGTAACACCGGCAATGCTCAAGCCTTTCTTTAAGAGGCAGTTAGCGCAAGTGTCCGAGCCAGTGTCTGGTGATTCTAACTCTAGTAATAGTGCTTAATCTGGTTACTCGTCTTTTATTCCGTGGTCGCGGAGATAGTCAATAGCGTCCTGAACAGTCTTTATATTTTCGGCATCTTCATCGGGTATTTCCAGCCTCATTTCAGGAGTGCTGAATTCCTCCTCTATAGCGGTAATAAGCTCGATTAAATCCAGAGAGTCGGCATTCAAATCCTCTGCGAAAGAAACTTCCGGGGTTACTTCACTTTTTTCAACCCCTAATTGCTCTACAATGATTTCCTTTAATTTTTCAAAGATAGTTGCCATTTTCCCTCCTTTGGTCACTAGGATTTGTTTTGCCATATTTAGTGGCTATTGAGCCTAATACTCCGTTAATCAACCGTGGTGAGGAATCACTGCCAAAAGTTTTGGCTAACACTACTGCTTCGTTTATTGCCACCTTAGCGGGAGTATTATTATCCATTAAAAGTTCGAAGATGGCAATACGCAGAATATTTCTATCGATGATAGACATTTGTGCCACGGGAAAAGATGGAGCAAAACGCCGAACAACATTATCAATCTTTGCTTTATTTTTCAACACATCTTGCACAAGTTCTCTAGCAAAGTTAATTGCTTCTGGAGGCAATGCCCGCTCTATTGCCAGGTGAGCCAACACCTCCTCAGCTTTATGTTCAGTGCAATCAATTTCATAAAGCGTTTGGAGAGCAGCGATTCTTGCCCTTCGCCTCAAATTAGTCATGTTATTCAGTCTGCCTTTAGCTGTGAAATTTCTTCGGTGGTCGATATGTTCCGCGTTCGTAGCTCGGGATTAATTCGCCTGATTAATCCGCTTAGCACCTTTCCTGGTCCTATTTCGTAGAATGTGGTTACTTTTTCTTGAGCCATATATTCCACGGAACGTTGCCATTGGATGCAATGGCAAAGCTGGTTCAGTAGCTCTTCCTTTATCGCGTCTATGTTATCCAGCGGCTGAGCGGTTACATTTGCTATTATGGGAGCGGTTGGAGGATGAAATGTGGTGTTGGAGACAATCTCGCTGAATTCACCAACGGCTGGCTCCATTAGACTGGAGTGGAAAGCTCCGCTAACCCTTAGTGGGGTCTGACGCACACCCTTCGTCCTGGCTAATTTATTAGCTTTATCTAAATTCTCTATGCCACCGCTGATTACAATTTGTCCGGGGCAGTTGATATTGGCAATGGTACATCCACTAAGGAGGCATAAATCTTCAACGTCTTCTTTGCTAGCTCCTAATAGTGCTATCATCCCCCCTGGTTTCTTTTGTCCTGCCTGGTGCATCAATCTTCCTCTGTGGCGAACTAGGCGAACGGCATCAGTGACGCTGAGCACATCGGCAGCTACTAGAGCGGTATATTCTCCCAGGCTGTGTCCGGCAACAAAAATGGGGGAAGGAAGATGGTCATTGGCTGTTTCCTGAGCTATCTTAAGGCAGGCAACACTGGTTATCAATATAGCTGGCTGGACATTGTCTGTTCTGGTTAATGCATCATCTGGACCTTCAAAACATAACCGAGAAAGGGGGAAGCCTAAAGCATCGTCGGCTTCCTCAAAGATCTCCCTTGCCAGGGAATAGCTATGATACAAGTCTTGCCCCATACCCACTTTCTGAGAGCCTTGGCCGGGGAAGATATAAGCTATCTTGGATGGTTCAGTCACGCGTTAGTTACCCTTTTCCTTTAGGTGCTTTGACTTCAATAACTTGTATATCACCATAGCTACCGCAGGTGAGGCAAACGTGATGAGCTAACTTTGGGCTGTGACATTGTGGACAAGTATCCAAGGTTGGCAAAGCTAACTTAATATGGCTTCGCCGTTTGCCGCGGCGCGCTTTGGCATATCTCCTCTTAGGTAGAGCCATATACTTTCATCTCCTTTATTCCAGCACAATCAGGGCGACATAGTGGTTTCATAGGTAGATTTAGCAGGATATATTGTCGTATTAATTCTCCTAAGTCAAGTACATGATTTTTATCAATAGTGAAACCTTCTGATTCTTCGGACAGGTGGAGTGGCAAACCGCTGGATATATCGATGGTGGGACGCAATTCCTCTTCAATGGCAAAATTTATGGAGTAAGGAAAGCGCTTTAGGCAGCGGCCGCAAACAAGTTCCACCTGGACGCTTAATTTACTACGAACTAAAATCCCTTGACCAGTGTGAATTAGCGTTATCTCACCCTCGATAGAGCCTTCAGGTTGCTTCTCAATTATGGTATTAACGTCATAGTTACGGCTAGAGCCAGTGGGGTCTTTCAACAATTGAGCTACATTTATTGCCCCAGTTAACTGGCTTTTGTTGAGGTCTTCAACTTTCATCATTGCTAATCACAACTTGTAGTATAAATTAGGGGTAAAGTATAATGACTAACTTAAGGGACTTCAAGCGTTGGAAGAGGAAAAATTAAAGGAAAAATTAAAGGCTGAGTTAGAAATACGCCGTAGTGAATTAGTGCGACTAAGCTCAGATATCCATGATAATCCTGAGCTAGGCTTTCAGGAAGTAAAGGCGGTATCCTGGCTTAGCAATTACTTAGAGAACAATGGATTTTGTGTTGAAAAGGGCGTTGCTGGATTGGCTACGGCTTTTCAAGCAACATATGGTGAGGGAAAGCCAAAAATTGCTGTGCTTGCTGAATATGATGCCTTGCCGGGAATTGGGCATGGTTGTGGGCATAATATCATAGCTGCGTCAGCAGTTGGTGCCGGTGTGGCCAGTAAGATTGTTGTAGATAATCTCGGAGGAAGCATTATAATTTTAGGCACTCCTGGTGAGGAAACTTTTGGTGGCAAAATAGATATGATCAAGGCTGGCATTTTCGATGATGTGGATGTGGCTATGATGGTGCATCCTTCGGTGCTAAACATGGCAATTTATCGGACGCTCGCCTGCCTTCCGCTTGAAGTGGAATTTTTTGGCAAAGCAGTTCATGCTGCTATTCATCCTGCCGAGGGCGTGAATGCTCTTGAGGCTATTATTCTCGCATTTAACTCCATAAATTCGCTGCGCCAGCATATAAAAGAACAGGCGCGCATCCACGGTATAATAACTAACGGTGGTGAGGCACCCAATGTGGTGCCTGCTTACAGCGCTGCTAAGTTCATAATTCGTGCCCCTGATTACGCTTACCTCGAGGAATTGCAAGGCAAAGTGCTAAACTGTTTTAAAGGTGCCTCTTCAGCCAGCGGCGCCAGATTGAAATATCGCTGGGGGGAGAAAGTTTATGCTCCCATAAGGAATAATGTAGCTATGGCTCGGCTATTTAGCGATAATCTTGAATCACTGGGGCGTAAATTGGATATTTTTGATTCTCAGAGTCCTTTTGGTAGTTCAGATATAGGCAATGTTAGCGAGGTGGTCCCCAGCATGCATCCCATGGTTGCTATCGCCTCTCCTCCTGTTTCATTACATTCAACAGAATTCGCTTCCGCTGCCGCTTCTGAGGCAGGATACCAGGGATTGTTAGATGCCGCTAAAGCAATGGCGATGACTGTGGTTGATATTATTGGGCGACCTGGGGTGTTGGAGAAGATTAAGCAAGAATTTCGTAGTTCTTAGGCAATGGTTACAGTAGGGATTCCGCGGGCTTTGCTTTATTACCAGTATTATCCTGCATGGAAGGTCTTCTTGGAGAAGCTGGGTGCGAAAGTAGTGGTATCAGCACCAACCAACAAAAGTATATTAAACTCAGGCGTTGCACGGGGTGTCCAGGATACTTGCTTGCCGGTAAAGGTCTTTTTCGGACATATCGTTTCATTGGTTGATAAATGTGACGTAATGTTTGTCCCCGCTGTTACCAGTTTGGGCAAGAAGAGTTATAATTGCTCCAAGCTTATCGGTTTGCCCAATATGGCAAGGGCTTTAATTCCAGAAAGCCCTCCCATTCTTGCCCCAGAGATAAATTGTGAAAAAGGACGCTACAATTTGTACCGAAGTATCTATGGGGTGGGACGCTACTTTACCTCTAATCCATTTAAGCTTAAGAGAGCGGTGGAGGAAGCTTGGGCAAGCAATTTAGATTACCGGGGCAAAATGTCGGATGAAGGAATTACTCCTCTCCAGGCTATTGATTGCAAGCTGTCTCCTGATGTTAATCCTTCTTCATTTACAATCGCAGTTATCGCACATCCCTATATTAGCTATGATGAGTATATTAGTCATCGGCTTATTCCACAACTACAAAAGAAGGGAGTCAAAGTTGTTACCCCGGAGATGGTATCTCCAGAAGAGCTTGATGCTGCTACAAGGCGACTGGTGGGTGTTCCTCATTGGTTATTTGAATCCGAAATAATCGGCGCCGGAGAATATTACATGGAAACAGGGGTGGATGGTATAATTATCACATCTGCTTTCGGATGTGGTCCTGATTCGATGATGTTGGGCATGGTGCAGCATCGAGCAAGAGAGTTAAGCATTCCTATTTTACCACTTAGTCTGGATGAGCATAGTAGCGAAGGGGGTTTGCTTACTCGATTAGAGGCCTTTTTAGATATGGTCAAGCGAAGGGAAAGAATATGAGTGTAGGTTTTCCTCATTTCGGCAATGTTTATATCCCGATAAAAGCTATGGCAAGGAGACTGGGGGCTCCTGATGGTAAAGTAATAATTCCACCGCCGATAACACAACGCACATTGGACCTCGGTGTTAAGTACTCACCGCAGGAAGCTTGCTTGCCGTATAAGCTCACCTTGGGTAGCTTGATTGAGGCTTGTGAGCTAGGTGCCGATACTCTGATTCAGGCAAGAGGGACTGGAATTTGCCGCTTAGGTTATTATGCTAAGGGTCAAGAGCAAATGCTGCAAGATCTAGGTTATAATGCTCATTTCCTCACTTTGGATGTCTCTCACAATAAGTTTATAAGCATTATTCGACTTATACAGGGTATGAGCGATAATACTCCTTGGCGTGAAATTATCTCGGCATTTTTTTTCAGCATCGGTAAATTATTTGCGTTGGATAGAGTAGAAAAGGTGGTTCAGAAAGTACGGGCAGTGGAG